>CAKKST010000357.1 GCA_919903585.1 Nitrospiria bacterium
TGTCTGCCCCCTTTGTGTTAGAGTGGTGCGCATATATTAACTAACCTCTGTAAAATTGGCTTTTAACAAAAAACAATACTATAAATCCTCAGGCAGCTTCACTGATACGCAGACTTATCACCTATATCGTAATGCATTGGCATAAACACCTTTCTTACAGTAAAAAGAATAAGCATTACTGCAATAAAGAGAATCCAATTTGATGCAGCCTTTATTGTCATGGCTCCCGTAGAAAGCAGCAAAAGATATATAGGCATGATTAAGGCAAGGAGATAGCCTTCTATTAGTTTAAAACAGAAGGCCTCCTTTGCTGTAATAAAACCGAGACAGCCTGATAAAGGAATTAGGAGCAACGGGCTATAGGCTTTGTTAACCAATACCCAATAAACATCTCCTTTTCCGATTACAAAAAGGATTATCAATGAAATTATAGAAATGTAATATAATTTCTTAAGAAAGTTGTGAAACTTGCTAACATAAAGATGTATAAAGAATACACTTGTGCCAACAGATACATAAAGCAGGATTAACACAATATTTGCCTTAATGCTGATTGCTGCATCAGCTTGATAATGCGATGCATTGAATAACATATAAGCAATAATAGAAATTAATACTGCTGACACAACAATGCCTGTTCTGTAAAGCACTACAGAAATCTTATCCTCTCTGGTAAGAGGCTGAAATAAATCCTTTTCTCCCATTTTTTTCTCCTATTATAATGTTCATTATACTTGATTACACAAATTTGTATTTTAATCTGCGTAATCTGCTCTTTAATCTGTATCATCAGACATCGCTTTATATAGGGTGTCTAAATAATATTTACCCCCATCACATTCTTCATAATCCTTAATGCAACGTCGTGGTCTTCTTTTGCAAGGCCAGCAATGCCTTTTTCAACTACTGCAACCTTGTAGCCCCTTAATACTGCATCAGAGGCAGTGAACATTATGCAGATATGCGTAACGCAACCTGTGAGCTTCAGGTTATTAACATTTAATTTTTTAAGTGTCTCATCCCGTCTACAGCGATGCCCCGCCTTTTGGGCGGAGGGCTTCACTTAAATATCTCACTGAAAAATTGCTTCATATCCTCCCATGAACGTTTGTCTGCCTTTTCATTGTATGCCGCGCCTTTGGAATTGTCATTGCCAGAATCAGGGTTTGTGAAGCTGTGAACTGCGCCTCCGTAAATCACCATGTTCCAGTCCACACCTGCTTTGCGCATCTCATCCTGAAAAGAAGCAACCTGCTCCGCTGGAACAAACGGATCGTCGCCGCCGTGTAATACCAAAACTTTTCCTTTAATGTTCTTTGCATCATTTATATTCGGTGTATCAAGGCCGCCGTGAAAGCTCACAATGCCATTAACATCAGCGCCGCTTCTTGCAAGCTCAAGGACAGTTGTGCCACCAAAGCAGTATCCAATTGCAGCGGTGCGGCTGATATCTGTAAGTGTATGTTTTTTAAGGATATTTAGCCCTGCAACAACACGGGCTTGCATGAGCTTGCGGTTCTCCTTGTACTTCTTTGCCTCTGCGGCGGCCTCATCACGATTCTTTGGCCTTATACCCTTTCCATATATATCTGCAGCAAAGGCAATGTATCCCAGTTTTGCAAGCTGCTCTGCACGTCTTTTGACATATTGATTGATTCCCATCCACTCATGGACAATTAACACACCCGGCCTCTTTCCCTTGATTGCATCATCGTATGCAAGATAGCCTTCAAGCACAGTATCGCCCTCTTTATATTCAACCACCTCTGTCCTTATTTCAGCCTGTACATTTACCACCAATACAAAAACAATTAATAGTGCAAATAAGTACCTCATAACACAGCCTCCTTTCTTATCTCTTTCTTACTTCAATCCCCTTTGTCTTAAGGTTTGAGAGTATCGCTTCTAAGTGTTCCTTTCCTCTCGCTTCAACTGTAAACACAACCCTTGTCTTGCCTATTGGTAGATCCCCTGCAGCCCTGTCATGAACAACATTCAAAACATTGCTCCTGCAACATGCAATAATCTCTGTTACTGAATAAAAGGCACCGGGCACATCATCAATGACAACCTCAAAGACGCCGATCCTGCCGCTTGTTACAAGGCCTTTAAGGATTATCTTGTCAATCACTGTAAAATCAATATTGCCGCCGCTTACAACAAGGGCAACCTTTTTGCCTTTAAATCTTTCCATGTTTTTTATTAAGGCTGCAAGCGCAACAGCGCCAGCGCCCTCAACAACGAGCTTTTTTCTCTCAAGAAAGAGGAGTATTGCCATTGCAATGGAGTCCTCATCTACAAGGATAATATCGTCTATATATTTATTCATTATCTGCCATGTGAGGTTTCCAACCCTGCTGATGGCAATACCATCGGCGAGTGTGGGTGATGGCGGTTTTTCGGTTATCTCATCCTTTCTGATTGAAAGATATGCGGATGTTGCTGCTTCTGCCTGAACACCAATTATTTCTGTCTTTGAAGACAGCGCCTTTACTGCGACAGCAATACCAGAAACAAGTCCGCCTCCGCCAACAGGGACAAGTATGCAGTCTATATCCTTTATCTCCTCTATAATCTCAAGGCCGATAGTCCCCTGACCAGCGATTATCTTTTCATCATCAAAGGCATGTATGAAGGTGTACTCCTTCTGAGAAAGGGCATAATTTAGGGCATCCCTAAAGCCCTCGCCATGAAGCACAACCTCTGCGCCATAATTCCTCGTTGCCTCTTCTTTTACTATTGGCGCTGTAGTTGGCATAACTATCTTCGCCTTTATTCCAAGTGCGCCTGCTGCAAAGGCAACACCCTGTGCATGATTGCCCATGGACGCAGCAATCACCTTACCACCCTTGAACCCTGACATTTTATTAAATGCACCCCTGACCTTGAATGAACCTGTCTTTTGAAGATTCTCTGCCTTGATAAAGACCTCTGCCCCTGTAAGCCTGCTAAAAGAGTTGGAGTAGATTAGTGGCGTTTTATGTATAAATGGCCTGATATTTTCAAGGGCATTCTGAATATCCTGAATGTTAACCATACTGGAAGGATTCATGGTTGTATTATTAATAAAATGGAGGGAAAAGTAAAGATGAAAAAAAATGTTCCATGTGGAACATCAAGGGGTAATGCCATTATCCTCCAAGCGCTACATCAAGAAACATCATTACTGCAAAGCCGAGCATGGTATCTAATGGTTTTTGATTAATCCTTCTTGTTACAAAAACTGTTGCCGCGCCAAGACCTGTAACAAGCTATGCAAGGCCTGTCGCAAGGACGGTCTGTATGGTGGGATGGAGCGTCTGAAAAAAATCTATCATATCCTAAAAAGGTTTTTCTCTTTTATACTCCTCAAAAACCTTCTCTATGGTATCAATCAAGATTATAATAATTGCCCTGCTCAGGCTTTGCAGCCCATCGCGCCTTTCCATTTTAATAGCTATCTGGTAACTTTCTATCCGCTTTTTGGTCAAATCTTCCTCTGAAAACACAGCCTTATCTTTTTTATTACAGTCCCTTGCCTTCAAGAAGGCCTCATTGGATTGATGCTGTTCAAATTTATAAGAATCTAATGTAAATTCAGGGCTGATTATCTGAATCACATCATATACACCAATACCTAATGCCACAGCAAAACAAACTACTGTTACGAAACAGACAGCAAGGGCATATATTTCAAGAAGGGTCTTTTTCATGCCCTTATTTTACCTGTTGATGGCTGATATGTCAAACCCACCAATTTTTTTGACTTTTGATAAAAAACGAATATAATACTGGAAGCAAAACCGATAGTGTTCCATGTGGAACATTTTAATAATTTTTAGTTCTTAATACTTAATTCTTGGTTCTGTGCACTATGTATACGTTTGATAAAGAATATGATGTGATTGTTGTTGGCGCTGGGCATGCGGGGTGTGAGGCTGCCCTTGCATCTGCAAGGCTTGGTTGCAAGACCCTAATGTTTACCATTAATCTGGATAATATTGCCCAGATGTCCTGTAATCCTGCTGTTGGCGGCATTGCAAAGGGCCATCTTGTGAGGGAAATAGATGCCCTGGGCGGTGAGATGGGGAGAAACACGGATAAGGCAGGGATACAGTTCAGGATGCTGAACACAAGAAAGGGGCCTGCTGTCCGCGCACTTCGCGCACAGGCTGATAGGGTATTATATAAACTTGAGATGCGAAAGAGCCTTGAGGCACAGGGGAATCTTGATATCCTGCAGGGGATGGTAACTGGATTGTTGGTTAAAAATGGAAGGGTATCAGGTGTTGAGACCGCCTTGGGCATAAGATATCTCTCAAAGACAGTAATACTAACAACAGGGACATTTCTCAAGGGACTGATTCATATCGGTCTTAAAAACTTTCCTGCAGGAAGGGCAGGTGAGTTCGCTTCCATAGAGCTATCAAAATCACTTGGCGATCTTGGGTTTCAGCTCGGAAGATTAAAAACAGGGACGCCGCCGAGGATTGATGGCAGAACTATTGATTTTTCAAAGACCATAGTTCAGCATGGCGATAATCCACCAATTCCGTTTTCTTATTCTACAGAAAAAATTACAAATCCCCAGTTGCCATGCTATCTGACATACACAAACGAAGAGACTCACAAGATTATAAAAGACAATCTTGACAGATCCCCATTATATTGCGGCGTTATTGAAGGAACAGGCCCAAGATATTGTCCTTCTATTGAGGATAAGGTTGTCCGCTTTGCTGAAAAAGAGAGGCACCAGATATTCTTAGAGCCTGAAGGATTGAATACAACAGAATACTATGCCAATGGCATATCTACAAGCCTGCCTGCTGATGTGCAGCTTAAATTCCTCCGTACCATTCAGGGTCTTGAAAAGGCACGGATGTTAAGACCCGGCTATGCCATTGAGTATGACTTTATCCCTCCAAACCAATTAAAGCCCACACTTGAAACCAAGCTCATAGAGAATCTCTTTAACGCAGGCCAGATAAATGGCACATCCGGCTATGAAGAGGCTGCTGCACAGGGGATTATTGCAGGGATAAATGCTGTTGCAAAGATAAAGGGTGAAAAGCCTTTGATATTAGATAGATCAGAGGCGTATATCGGCGTACTAATTGACGACCTTATTACAAAGGGCACTAAGGAGCCTTACAGGATGTTCACATCAAGGGCAGAATACAGGCTTCTTCTGCGCCACGACAATGCAGATTTGAGGCTAAGAGAGAAGGGATGTAAAATAGGGCTTGTATCTTCTAAAGAATATGATATTTTTATGAGAAAAAAGAAGTCTATTGAAAGAGAGATAGATCGCCTCAAGACAACGAGGATAAGGCCGACAAAGGAAATAAAGGCAAGATTAGAAGAGGCAGGGATAGCAGATTTTAATACAGAGGCAACACTCAGCAGTCTTCTTAAAAGGCCAGATATTGATTATAAAAAGCTGATGTGTCTCTTTCCATCTGATGAGTCCTTAAACTATGAGGTAATAGAGCAGGTGGAGATAGAGATAAAATATGAAGGATATATACATAGGCAGTTAAAGGAGGTTCAGAGGTTTAAGGAATTAGAGACAAAAAGGATCCCGCATGACCTTGATTATGATAATATAAAAGGTTTTTCAAGAGAGGTCAGGGAAAAATTAAAAGAGATAAAGCCTGTCTCCATTGGTCAGGCAGCGAGGATTTCAGGGGTAACACCAGCAGCAGTATCTATCCTGCTTGTGGCACTGGAAAGGGAGTATGGCCGTAAAAATTAAGGCAAAGAAGAATTCAAAGACAAAGAAGACAAAGGCTGTACAAAAAAAGACTAAGGGATCATCACCGAGGGACATCCTTATGCGGGGTATGGAGGAGCTGAATCTTCATCTCTTCCCAAATCAGATTGATCAATTTTTGCTTTATCTTGAAGAACTGAAAAAATGGAACAAGAAGATCAATCTCACTTCCATCAAAGAAGACAAAGAAATAATTATTAAACACTTTATTGATTCCCTCTCTTTTCTTAAAGGGTTTTCAGTTATTGAAGGTATAAAGGTTATTGATGCAGGCACAGGCGCTGGCTTTCCCGGAATCCCGCTAAAAATATATTCCCCAAAGATTGATCTGACATTAATGGAATCATCACAAAAAAAGTGTGTCTTTTTACATCAAATCTGCAGGCTGCTTGAGTTAAAGGATGTAAGGATAGTTAATGATAGGCTTGAAGAGGCAAAGAAAAGCCCAGATTATATCAGAAGATTTAACATATTCCTTTCAAGGGCAGTTGGTGATGCATCTGATATAATAAAACATGGCGAGCCTTTGCTTGCAGACAGGGGTATTATGATTTTCAGCAAGGGGAAATCTGTAGCTGGTTTGAAGGCAGGAAAGATCATAAAAGGCATGCACCTCTTACAGATAATTCCCTTTATACTTCCCTTATCAGATTACGAAAGAAAGCTCCTCGTGTTTCAGAAGATATAAACCCTAATAACTGTGTGTGATGGTTACTTCCTTGAACTCAGAGGCACATAATAGTGAGTTCCTTTTTTCATCGTTGTGATCTGTTTTATCAGATCTTCAAGGTCAGTGCGGCTTTTAACAAAATCTATATCTGTTGTCTGTATTACAAGCAGGGGGCTTTCTGTGTAGTGGAAGAAGTAGTGATTATATGCCTCATTTAAATCTGCAAGATATTCTCTTGTAATCTCCTTTTCGTATTCCCTGCTGCGCCTCTTTATCCTTTCAACGAGCATATCCACCTCTGCCTGCAGATATATTACCAAATCAGGCTTTACTATACGGCCGTCAAGGAGTGAGAATATCTGCTCATAGAGGCCAAGCTCATTCTCATCAAGATTCAGATACGCAAAGATTCGGTCTTTGTCAAAGATATAGTCTGATATTGTTGCCCTTTTAAATAAATCCTGCTGCAGGAGCTCCTGCTGCTGCCTGAATCTATTTAAAAGAAAGAATATCTGGGTCTGAAAGGCAGACTGCTTTTTATCCTTATAAAAATCTGTAAGAAAGGGATTATCTTCTGCCTTTTCAAGGAACAGCCGTGCATTCATCTCCATTGACAGGAGCGTTGCAAGGCTTGTCTTGCCAACACCAATAGGGCCTTCAATTACTATGTATTTACCTTCCATAATTCTGCTCAAGCAGGCGATACTATCTTTTTTACCGCACCGCCATTATTAACATCCTTTAGAAGCCGTGCAATTGTTATCTTTAGCACAGGATGAATAATATCGGGTGCAATATCAGATAGCGTCTGCAATACAAACCTTCTCTTGTGCATCTCTGGGTGCGGTATCCTTAAATCTTTATCATCTATTATATCATTATCATAGAGGAGAATATCAAGGTCAATTATGCGCGGGCCGAATTTTATTTCCCTTGTCCTGCCCATCTCTGATTCAATTGCCTGACACAATGAAAGGAGCGAAAGTGGTTTTAAATCAGTCTCTATCTCAACCGCACAGTTTACAAACCAGTCCTGATCCTTATACCTAACAGGCGCTGTTTCATAAAAGCTGGAGGTCTTTTTAATCGCAATACTCGTGTTTTTTCCTAAAAGTTCAATCGCCTTTTTACAGTTGCCAATCTTATCGCCAATGTTTGAGCCAATGCCAATGTAGGCCTTTTTTTTAATCCTCCCCGCCCCCCTTTAGCCACCCTGTCTCCCCCCTTGTATTATCTTTATTCACAGTTTTTTCATCCTCTCAATAGCCTCTAACATACGCTCCTTCTTTACTGTGAGCGCCATTCTAATGTAACCTTCGCCATCTTTCCCAAAACCATTGCCGGGTGTGGTTACAATCCCTGCCTTGTTTAGAAGTCGGGCCGTATAGTCAGCAGATTTAAAGCCCTTTGGTGTCTTAAGCCATATATAAAAGGTTGCCTTTGGAGCCTCTACCTCCATACCGAGTGATTTAAGCCCTGCAACAAGGATATCCCGCCTCTCCTGATAAATCTTTCTAATATCATCTGCTATAGACTGGTCACAGGTCAGCGCCTCTATCCCTGCCTCCTGAACAACCTCAAATACACCTGAATCAAGATTGCTCTTCACCTTTCCGAGTGCAGAGATTATATCCTTATTGCCGACTGCAAAGCCTATCCTCCAGCCTGTCATGTTATAGGTCTTGGATAGGGAGTGAAATTCTATGCCCACATCCTTTGCGCCATCTATCTCAAGAAAACTCATGGGTCTGTAATTATCATAATACATCTCTGAATAAGCTGCATCATGGGCGATGATAATATTATACTTTAAGGCAAATTTAATAACCCTTTCATAGAATTCTCTTTCTGCCACTGCAGAGGTGGGATTATTGGGATAATTAATGAACATGATCTTTGCCTTCCTTGCTATCCTTGCTGGTATGGCATCTATGTCGGGAAGAAAATTATTTTTCTTTTTAAGAGGCATGATGTACGACTGGCCGCCTGCAAAGAGTGTTCCTGCATTATAAACAGGATAGGCAGGGCTCGGCACAAGGGCAACATCGCCGGGGTTTATATAAGCAAGCGGGAAATGGCCTATACCTTCCTTTGAGCCGATAAGTGTGAGTACCTCATCCTCTGGATTTAGTTTCACATTAAATCTCTTTTTATACCACTCTGCAACTGCCTGCCTGAATATTAACAGGCCTTCATAAGATGGATACTGATGATATTTTTCATTCTTGACTGCCTCTTGAAGTCTTTTGACTATATTTGGCGGTGTTGGTATGTCAGGGTCGCCTATGCCAAGATTGATTATGTCCATGCCATTTTTAATTGCCTCCTGTTTCATCTTATCTATGGAGGCAAATAAATATGGCGGAAGATTTTTAATCCGCTTTGCACGATCAACTTTAACCTTCAATACACAAGTCTCCTTTCAATAATTATATATAACAAATCCTCCCCCTTACCCCCTTTACTAAAGGGGGCTGAGGAGATTATTTCAGCCCCAACACATCCATCATATTATAAAGGCCAGGCTTTTGCTTCACCACCCATTTTGCTGCGCGGATGGCGCCCCTCGCAAAATTATCCCTTGTATGCGCCTTGTGCGTTACCTCAAGACGTTCACCCATTCCGCCAAAGATAACAGTATGCTCGCCGACTATATCGCCTGCACGCACAGTCTGGATGCCTATCTCCTTCTTCTTCCTTTCGCCAATCATACCATGTCTGTCATAAACAGCAACCTCATTTAAGTTTCTATTCACTGCCTCCGCAATAACCTCTGCCATCTTCATGGCTGTGCCGCTCGGCGCATCTTTTTTAAACCTATGATGCGCCTCTACTATCTCTATGTCGTAATCATCGCCGAGTATCCTCGCTATATCAGCAATTGTCTTGAACATGAGATTTACGCCAACGCTCATATTCGGCGATAGGACACAGGGGATATTTTTTGTCAGATTTTTTATCTCTTCCATCTCGTCCTTTGAAAACCCTGTTGTGCCAATAACAGCGGCCTTTTTCTTATCTGCTGCAATTTTAAGACTTTCAAGGGTGGACTTGGGCATTGTAAAATCAATTATTGCATCAGTATTATCAATTATCTTAGATAGATCGTCTGAGATAGCTATTCCGATCCTGCCCCATCCTGAAACCTCACCAGCATCCCTGCCAACAGATTGCTGTCCCCTTCTCTCAACAGCGCCTGATAAATTGACCCCGTCTGTCTCCTGAATCAGGGCGATTATCCTGCCGCCCATCCTTCCTGCTGCACCATTTACAATCACCTTTACCATAAGTTATACCCCTTTGGTTTTTCTATCAAAAAGTTGCTGAAATAAGGTTCAAGGATTCGCGTGGTCAATATTATATCAGCCCATACTCCTTCAAGCCCTTCTTTAGCTTCTCCAGGTTCGCATCGGACATAGGACAGAGGGGCAGACGCAATTCAGCCGAGCATTTACCCATTAGCGATAACGCTGTCTTTACTGGAATAGGATTTGTCTCGCAGAACATAAGGCCATGAAGGTTAAATGTTTTATAGTGAAGCCTGTTTGCCTCTTCCAAGTCTCCTTTTTCAAAGGCATCCCACATGGCTGACATATCCTTTGGTATTATATTTGCTGTAACAGATATAACCCCTTTTCCGCCAACTGCATAGGTCGGCAGAGCAGTAAAATCATCGCCAGAGAGGATAGCAATCCTGTCACCACATAACTTTATTATCTCGCTTATCTGCTGCAGCGAGCCAGTTGCCTCTTTAATTGCAACAATATTTTTTATTTCTGATAGCCTTGCAACAGTCTGCGGAAGCATGTTTACTCCTGTCCTTCCGGGGACATTGTATGGGACAAGCGGTATATCAACATCCTCTGCAATCTTTTTATAGTGCAGGTATAGCCCTTCCTGAGTAGGCTTATTGTAATATGGTGTAATCAGGAGCGCTGCATCTGCCTTTGCTGCCTTTGCATGTTTTGTAAGCATTATGGCCTCTTCTGT
>CAKKST010000358.1 GCA_919903585.1 Nitrospiria bacterium
AAGGGTGCATCTTACAAGTTTTGGCTTACGCATAGAAATCACCTACCTTGGCAATTTAATTGTTAATAAATAACCCTGCACTGTTCGCCCCCCATTACCGTCTTCAACAATAATCTCTACATTATACGAGCCCTCATCCCCCTCTTTTATATTCCACCGAACCTCGCCGCTCTTTGAATCAATGGACATACCTGATGGTGCTTTACTCAATGAATAGTTGAGATTGTCCTTATCTAAATCAATGGCTGATACTTTATATATATAATTGAATCCCTTCGTCTCTGTTGGCGGCTGAGACACTATTTCAGGGGCTGAATTAATAATAGCCGTATAACCTGATGTAGCAGGTTTACCTTCAGCAGTCCCATCATAGGCCGTAACCCGTACATTTATAAAATCGCCATGCTTAAAATGAGCAGGAGAAAGGGTACTCGCATTTGCACCTTCAATATCTTCTGTCCCATTTTTCACCCATTGATATTTAAATGATACCGTATCGCCATCAGGGTCTTTTCCCTCCACTGTAGCAATCAATGTATCCTTTTTAGTTGCATTCTTATCTGGTTTAATTTTTACAGTAGCAACCACTGGTAGTGCATTTTGAATTACTACACTATCAGAATAAAATACATCACCTTTTGCCTCACCACCCTGCGGCATTATTTTTACCCTGGCAACATCACCCCTTTTAAGGCTCTTGCCATCAATCCTGTTAGAGCTTAATCCTTCAATTGGCTGATTATTCCTCTCCCAGATAAAATTAAGTTTGCCAGAAAGCCTTCCTTTTCCTTTAATCTTGACCTCTGCAACAATATTATCTGCCACTGATGGTGATTCGGGTAATAACTTTATAGAATAATCTTTAGAAGCTTCCTCCTTTTTATTAACAGTTCCTTTATTTAATTCGCTACCCTCTTTTGTCTCTCTACTGCATCCAATAATAGTGATGCTAAAAATTAACAGCATCAAGGCAGTCCATTTTAACAATCTATCTCTCCCTCCAGTAAATTGTCTCAGCATTATTCCCTGTCGGCTGCGGACAGTTTGCCCCTGGCAATGAACATGGGTCTTTTGGTTT
>CAKKST010000359.1 GCA_919903585.1 Nitrospiria bacterium
TTTAAGTCGCCGTAATATTTTGTCAGGCCTTTTACAGTAATGATATTCATTAGTGACCTACTTTCATTTATTGAATTGAGCGACCTCTCTTAGCTTTTCTGCTGCCTTTCCTGCTTGCAAAACCTCCAATGCTTTTTTTATCCCATGACCTATTGAATCTGCTATCCCGCCAAGAAATATCTTCACACCCCCATCAAACAGAGTGCGATTCACCATGCCTTTATCCTCTTGTGATAAGGCTGCCTTTACAGCCTCTGCACATCTTTCTGCATCGCCAAATGGCTCAGGCTTTAAATATGAAAATCCATATTCAGCAGGATCAATGACTATCTGCCGAATCTCGTTATTATCTAAAAGGACTGCCTCTTTTTTCTCCAGCGGCATCTCATCGGATGATTCTACACCAGTAATAACAATCGCCCTTGTTATACCAAGGGTCTTAGCGCTTTTTGCCACCAGTTCCATGAAATGCTCATGCGCTACTGATATTAGTTGTATCTTTGCACCAAAGGGATTTGCAGCCATTTCACATGTATTTATAAAACTCCGAAAGCCGAGTGAATTGCGTATCCCTCTCAAACGCTCTATCTCAGGGAGATACACAGATTCATGGACAAAGGCAAAACCTGTCTTCTCAAGCATCTTGACCGCTTCATTTACAGTACATTTACTATTCACCCCAAGCGCCTCTAATACATCGGCTGTAGTTACACCTTTCTTTGGAGGCAGATCAGAGCCTGAATGTGTAACAATTCTACAGCCCGCAGCACAGGCTATAATAGTCCCGGCCAGCGAAAGATGAAGCGTCCTTTTGCGGCCGTCGTATGCGCCAGCGGTATCTATGAGATTGGAAGGATTGACCTGAGGCATCCTGTATCTTTGGCGCATCCCATCAAGAAAGCCTGATAGCTCTTCATCTGTTGTTCCCTTAAAGCGCATTGCAGTTAGAAAGGCTGCAACCCTCGCATCATCCTCCTTCCCATCCAAAATAGAGCCCATGGCAAATGCAGCCTCATCTCTGGTAAGATTTTTGGAGCCTTCTTTCCCTTTTGCCACAGCCTTCAGCAGTTTCCCAAAATCTTTATCCATTATTGATCCTCCTATTTAAGCAGCCTTATCATCTCGCCAACATCTGTGGTTGGCAGCTTGCAATTATAATTGCTGCATACATAGGCGGTTGCCCTGTTGTCCATGCACAAAAGGTCTTTTGTGAATTTAGCAATCCCTGTTATCTCCGGCGTCTCCTCATCACAGGGGCGAAAGAGAATCAGCGCATTTGGCATAAATTGCCTTCTTAGCGCATCTAACATGGCCTTTGTATCATCTCTAAGAAGGCTGCCTGCAATAACTGCCTCGTATGCAGGCCCAAGTGCAAGGTTCAGGGCAGACATAAAAAAGGTGTGGCCATGAGGCGCCTGCGAAATAGTCTTTGAAAAGTAGCGGCTGATCTGTGATGCCTTCTGCTCCAGTTCCTGATTTCCTGTCATACGTCCGAGGCGGAGGAGATTGAGCATTGCAGCAGAATTGCCGGATGGAGCGGCGCCATCGTATATCTCTTTCTTGCGAATAAGGACAACCTCAGCAGCATCAGAGGTTAAGTAAAAACCCCCATTATTTTTGTCCCAGAAGTGATTAAGCAAGATATTATTAAATTCCAGTGCTGATTTAAGGTAGGAAACATCAAATGTCGCCTCATAAAGTTCTATCAGCCCCCAGATGAAAAAGGCATAATCATCAAGGAAACCTGATAATGCAACCTCGCCATCCCTGTAGCGGTGATACAACCGGCCGTTTGCATCACGCATCTTTTTAAGTATAAAACCCGCTGCCCTTTTTGCTGCTTCAATATATTCAGGCTCATTAAATGCCCTTCCGCCTTTTGCCAGCGCAGCGATCATCAGGCCGTTCCAGTCAGTTAGAATCTTATCATCCATTTGCGGCCTTATCCTCTGGCCGCGTGAAATAAAAAGCCTATGTCTTGCCGCCTCAATACGATTTTTAAGCTCCGCCTCTGTAGCATTAAAATCAGCGGCCATCTCCGCGAGAGGTCTTTTAAGATACAGGATATTTCTCCCGTTTCTTATCCCTGTCGCCTCATCTGTAAAATTCCCTTCCTCCTCCAAATTAAACACCTTGATAATAAACTTAGCGTCTTCTTTACTTAGGGTCTTGTGAATCTCCTCTGTTGTCCACTGATAAAACCTGCCCTCCTCTCCCTCGCTGTCAGCATCCTCTGCAGAATAAAATCCGCCGTCCTTGTCTGTCATATCCCTCAAGACATAGGTAAAAATCCCCTGCGCTGTCTTTTTGTATTCCTCCTTGCCTGTCGCCTGATAGGCCTCTATATATGCCATTGCTATCAATGCCTGATCATATAACATCTTTTCAAAATGCGGCAGAAACCATTCGCTGTCCGTAGAGTAGCGGTGAAAGCCAAAACCAATATGGTCATAAATTCCGCCAAGCCGTATGGCGCTAAGTGTCTTTTCTACCATTAAAAGCGCCTGCGCATCACCGGTCCTTTTCCAATAACGAAGCAGAAATGTAAGATGGTGAGGCGTTGGAAATTTGGGGGCATAACCAAAGCCGCCATGCCCTGCATCAAAGATTTGAGACAGCCTTTCAAATGTTTCTTTAATTATAGTCTCTCCAAGTTCTTCTTCCCCCTGAATCTCTGAGGCGCTGGAGAGCGCATGAGTAATTTTTTCAGCCGAGTCCATTACATCTTTACGCCGTAATTGCCACAGCTCCTTTACCTTTCCAATAAGATCAAACATCCCAATACGGCTGGATCTGCTTTCCTTTGGTATATATGTTCCTGCAAAGAAGGGTCTTTTATCAGGCATCATAATGATAGTAAGCGGCCAGCCGCCGCTTCCTGTCATCATCTGGCAGACAGCCATGTAGGCGCTGTCTATATCCGGCCTCTCCTCACGGTCGACCTTTATACACACAAAGGTCTCATTCATAAGTTTAGCAACATCTGTATTCTCAAAGGACTCCTTCTCCATCACATGGCACCAGTGGCATGTGGAATAGCCAATGGAGAGGAAGATCGGCTTATCATCAGCGCGTGCCTTATCAAACGCCGCATCTCCCCACGGATGCCAATCAACAGGGTTGTACGCATGTTGAAGCAGATACGGGCTCTTTTCCTTTATCAGGTGATTTGCCTGCCTGTTTTTATTTTCAGATTTATTAATCATTATTATATAACCTCCCTTGGTTAATAATACCATAAAAAGCGATGCTGAAAAAAACTAAATACCTTGTCTAAAAATTAATTGAAGAAGAAAACCTAAACTCTCTTGCATCTAAAATAGATTAAAGATATAATTAGTAACTAACAATCTGATATAGGAGTAATTATGGAGCTTTTTGATGCCATAAAGGGCAGGAGGAGTATAAGGAGGTTTAAGGATTCGCCTGTTAAGGACAGCGATATCAGGGCTATAATTGATGCGGCAAGGATGGCGCCGAGTGCAAGCAACTCCCAGCCGTGGCACTTTATAGTGGTGAAGAACAAGCCTATTATAGAACAGATGGCAGAGGCAGTGAGAAAGGCAACAGACCAGCTTATAGGATGGAGCATGGATGAAAAGGAAAAGAGGAAGTTAGAGGGCTATAAAAAGAGCTACTACACCCTTTTTGAAAAAGCGCCTGCAACTATTGTGGTCCTCACAGAGCCCTACATCTCTGACCCTGAGATTATATTAAGAGAACAGGGGTTTGCCCTTGAAGATATACTGCTTCGCAGGCCGTTGCCGGGGCTGCAGAGTGTTTCTGCTGCAATACAGAATCTGCTGCTTGCTGCCCATGCACATGGGTACGGCACATGCTGGATGACAGGGCCGGTTATAGCCTGCCATGAGATAATAAATATACTCAATATACTTAATATAAAGCCATTATGGTATCCTGTTGCACTGATACCAATCGGCATACCCGATGAGTCGCCTGATGCAAGACCGAGGAAGGGGATTGAGGAGATAATGACAATAGTTGAATAACTGTTGTGTTTCCCCTCCACTGGTGGGAGGGGACTAAGGGGAGGGGGGACAAATGCAAGAGTTTTCACCCTCACCCTCTCCCATCAAGGGAGAGGGTAAAGTAATGATGAGGAGAAAATATTATGAAGGCGCTGATATTGCAAAATGCAAGCCATGAAGGACCCGGAACGATTGAGGACTATCTTAAGAAAAATAATTTTCCCTACACCATTGTTGACCTTTCAAAGAAGGGTTATGAGATTCCTGACCTTTCAGATTACAATGCCCTGATAGTAATGGGCGGGCCAATGAATGTGTATGAGACAGATAAATTCCCATATCTAATTGAAGAAGAGAAGATTATCAAAACAGCTATTGAAAGGAACTATCTTGTGCTCGGCATCTGCCTCGGCGCTCAGATGATGGCAAAGGCCCTGGGTGCAAAGGTTACAAAAGGCAGGACAAAGGAGATAGGCTGGTATGATATAACACTTACTGACGACGGCTTAGAGGATAAGGCAATCGGGCCGCTCGGGAAAAGGGTAAAGGTCTTTCAGTGGCATGGTGATACCTTTGATATACCAGAGGGAGCTGTGAGGCTTGCAGCCTCAGAATTATTTCCCAATCAGGCTTTCAGATATGGCAAGAGGGCGTATGCGCTTCAATTTCATCTTGAGGTGACAGAGGATATTATAAAGGACTGGATAAGGCATGGAGAAGCAGAACTGAAACCATTAAAGGGCATAATTGATCCCAAAAAGATAGTGGACGAAAACAAGGATTATAGTCAGGGATTTGAAGAGAGGGGAAAACAGTTTTATAAAAACCTGTTTAAGGAGTAAACCATAAACATTCGGGAGGACAGCCGTCTCGGCTGTCATGGTAGTTGCAGGCTACAGCCTGCGGAATACGCACCCTAAAGGGTGCGGCTACCAACTTTGGGCGAACACACAGGTTCGCCCCTACATTAAGACAGGCGAGACGCCTGTCCTACTCCATTTTTGTATAAATTTAACATTTCCCTCTCCCCTATGGGGAGGGGGTCTGGGTGAGGGGGATTTCAGAAATTATGCATGAGGCAGAGGTCTGGTATAACAAGA
>CAKKST010000360.1 GCA_919903585.1 Nitrospiria bacterium
ATAAAAAGTAGCCGTCCATCATATCAAACCTGAACCCGCCGCTTCCGCTGCTAAAGAAATCCTTTAATATTGGCAAAAGGCCGAGCGGGTCAACACGCACAAGCTCCTTCATTCCAAAAGATGCCTGAGAGATAAGGATGGATTTATTCTTTTTTATCTGCTTTTTTATTTCATCATCATTTAATTTTTCCCTTATTGCATCAAGCTCCTTTTCTGTAAGGAATAAAAACATATCCTTTGTAAAATGCTCCCTGAAAAACTCTTTCTGCTTTTCAGAGATCTTATAATCAATCCCTTTAAGAAGGTTTGTAGCTGAAAGCCTTTTTGCAAATTCATCAGCAAAAAGCTTTAATTCACTTACACCTTCTCCCCTCTGGGGAGAAGGCCTCCTCGCCCCTTCCTCTCCCATTCGGGGAGAGGACTGAGGTGAGGGGGACTCCTTTGTCTGAATAACTACCACAAGAAAATCAAGGGTGCCAAAGTCCTTTATTGCATTCATAAAGTCTTTTGATACCTTTGACTTTGCCGGAAGAAGATTTACAATATCTGTGGCAAGCTGAATCCTCAATGAAAGGAGGCCGAAGAAGATTGTTACTATAATGCTGACGATTATGACCTTTTTATAATGTATATGCGACAGCCCTGCTATTTTTTTAAAGATATTATTTTTTTCCATATTTTAAGGGCTATCTTATAAGAAAAAAAATAAATGTCAATATTAAAAGAGATGGGCGGGTTTTAAACCCGCCCTGTGTAATTTTACAAACCATCAGCCTTGTGGCACACTCCGCATTTGTTGGTATAAGGTATTGGCATAGCCTTTCCAGGCTCAACGCCCTTTACACCTGCATTATCTTTCCGTGGAACATCAAAGATATGGGATGTGATATCATTCATCCAGTAGTTCTTGCCGTCTTTTGTGGATAAGCCCTTGCCAAATCCTGCGCCTGTCTGCATGGTCTTTGTGGCATGACAGTCAACACAGTTTATCTTTCCCTTTTCACCAATACCTATCTTTGCCTGCGTGTGAGCCTTTATGTCTGTATTATCCTTGTGGCAGGTTGTGCACAATGTGTTCTTTTCATCTGCAACAGATGCCCTCAACTGGTGTTTAAAATCAGTTAATCCATGGGGATTATGGCAGTCAGCGCATGTTACGAGCTGTCTGCCATTTCTGTATTTTTTGGACTTGATAAAATCCGTATACTGCTGGTGATGGGACTTTGAATGTATGCCGTCAGGCCAGTAATCCTTTTCTCCAGCATCCTCACGGGTAGTATAATTTTTCAGGAAATCATTTCTGCTTGTGCCAGGAGGCATCATCTTGTTCTCTGCATTCACAGGCTGTTCATTTTTGAGGTAGCCGAGCGGCCTGCTGTGGCACTGACCGCAGATTATATCTGTCCTCTCTGAAGATAGCTTGCCGGGGCTTACAATGGTAACTGCCCTCTTTTCTATCGGCGCCTTGACATGCTCAGAGCCGGGGCCATGGCACACCTCACATCCAATATTTAATTCATTCGGTATGCCGTCGCCATCAATATCATACTCTCCATTGGGGTCATTAACCGCACCTGCAATATATTCATCTGATGCTGTCTTTGAAAGTGTATATCCTGTGTAATGGCAAGAGGCGCATTCCTTTTCAAAGGACTTGCCTTTTGGCGGGTCTGTCAGTTTCTTTGCCTCTTCATTGTACAGCCAGTCGCCATGATAATCCCTCCACTGCTTCCTTGTCCTGTCGCCAAGGCTGTCATCACCCATTGTGTTATACTGGAGAAATGGAAAGAAATTCCTGCCGGCCATGTAAAGGTATCTCTGTTTATAAAGCCCGCCGCCATAGGTCAT
Source organism: Nitrospiria bacterium (assembly GCA_919903585.1). Classification (GTDB taxonomy): domain Bacteria; phylum Nitrospirota; class CAKKRA01; order 9FT-COMBO-42-15; family 9FT-COMBO-42-15; genus JACPZJ01. Next base: position 1,849 of record CAKKST010000360.1, read on the forward strand.
TTCTACTGTGTATGTCCGCGCAGGGTCAGTGGGGTCTTTTGCATTTTCTGTTTTAAATTTTAGTTTGCCGTCAGTATCTTTAAAGAATGTTGCTGTGAAGCTCACGGATGCAGGGTCTGCCGGCGGCTTATCAGATATCATATATTTGTCAAAGCCCCTACCCTTATCAAAGTTATGAAAGTAGAATTTCTTCCCTGCCTCAAGCATCCTCAGGCCTTTATCAAAATCAGGAAACTTAGAGGAATCCTGAAGCCTGCTGTCCTTTCCGGGTGTCCTTATTCCGAGCTTATGAAGGGTCTGTTTCTCGCTTTCATAGGCCTTATGACACATGAGGCACTTTGAACTGCCAACATAGGCGGCTGATTCAGGGGTATTTCCTGATACGAGGATCTTTATTGATTTACCCCTTAGTTCAGTGGCATCCATTGACTTGTGGGATTTATCACCGCCCGGCAGGTAATTTTTGGAAGCAGGTTCTACATAAACAAAGTATCTGCCGTCAGCGATATTTGCAATCTTAAAATTTCCTTTTTTATCAGTAACTGCCTTTGTATATTTAGCCCTGTTTGCAGCGAGGTTGTCTTCAAGGGGTTCATCGTTTGCAGCATCCCGTTTTATCTCAATCTTTGTCTTTGCCATTGCCTCAATATCTGAGGCAGGGATGAGATATACTGCGGCATTAGAGACAGGCTGTTTTGAGGCGTCTGTAACTATGCCTGTTAAGACAGCGCCGCCCTTTTTACTTTGTGCCTGTGTATTATAAACTATCAGGCCGAGCGCACAAAGAAAAACAAACAACACAACAATAATCTTCAGCTTCATTTTGTCCTCCTTTTTTAAAGGGGTTAAAGTAATGCCTCACCTTTGCTTATGTTTTTTAAACCACCTCCTTTTCACTAAAATCTTAGAGAAGATACACCTTTCAGAAATTATCTTGTGGCATGTACTAATAAGTTCATAAGTAAGAAGACATCTTATCCTATTGTCATTCCTGCGTGTCTTTGGCAGGAATCCAATATTTACAAAGACATGGATGCCCGACAAAAACCTTCGGGCATGACAAAGAATT
>CAKKST010000361.1 GCA_919903585.1 Nitrospiria bacterium
GATATGCCGATTAATACAATTATTGTTATAATGATTCCAATCCATAGGAATCTGCTTTTGATGTTCAATAGTAATGCCCTCTAATACTATGGATTCCTGCCAAAAACACGCAGGAATGACAATAAGCTGTAGGGGCAGGTTTCAAACCTGCCCCTACTTTTTACAAAGCCGCCACTACCTTCCCAATGCCTTATCAAGCCTCGCTGCTGCAATATGATAATCGTAGAATGCCTGTGTATAGTCTTTCTCTGCCGTTGTTAGCGCTGTCTGGGCATCTGTAACCTCTATTAATGAGCTTACACCCGCATTGTATCTCCCCTCTGCAATTGCAAAGTTCTCCTTTGCCTTTTGCAGATTGCTTTCCATTACAGATATACGCTTCTTTGCATCGTCCAAGTTAAGATATGCCTGCTGAACCTCAAGTCTGACATTTTGCTGCAAATTATCCTTCTGGTATCTCAGACTCATTAAGTTTGCCCTTGCTGTTGAAACCTTTGCGGTTGTTAGAAAGCCTTCAAAAAGAGGTAAGGTAGCAGTAATTCCCCAGCCCCAGTAGTTTTCAAGCGGCGTCTTAGTGTCTGTCCCGACAACAGGATAATCTTTAGTTATAGCATCCCCGTCCTGCCATGTATATGAACCATTGGCGCTGATTATTGGCAGGAATCCAGCTATTGCGCCACGAACACCTGCCCTTGCACCATCTATCCTCGCATCAATCTGCCTTATCTCTGGCCTTGTTTTAAAGGATTCGGCTATTGCATCCTCAATGGACGGATACAACTTCTCAGAATAGGTGACATCCTTTATCTTTATATCCAGATTAGGCGGCAGGCCCATGCTGTTGCTTAGTGTTATCTTTGCAATCTGTAAGGCATGCTGTGCCTTCTGGAGATTCAGATTAGCATTATTAAGCTCCACCTCTGCCTGCGTGACATCAAACTTCGGCCTTGTGCCAACCTCAAAAAATGCCTTTGCCCTCCGCAAATGCGCCTTTGCCTGATTGACAGTCACCTCATTAACACCTACCATCCTATGCGACTGAAGGAGGCCGAAATATGCCTCCTTTACCTTCACGATAATATCATCTCTTGCCTTTTCCCGCTCCTTTTCTGCTGCATCCCTGTTTGCCTTTGCTGAATCAACCGCAGAGCCTGTCCTCTCAAAATCATATATCTTTTGATTTACACTCATGGTAGTTGAAAAGGCCTCTGTTACAGTATCCTTTCTCAATGTTGTGCTCGTTGAATAATTCTCTGAATAGCCTGTGCTAATATTTATTTGGGGAAAATATGCAGACCTGCTCTCCCACACCTGACTTTTGCTTGCATCAAAGGAGGCATCTGCTGCCTTTAATGTTGGATGGTTCTTTAAGGCAATATCCACACATACATCTATAGTAAGCTCCTTTGATAAGTCTACATCTATTCCCTTCTCTTCAGCCAATGTATGTTGTGTAAATAGAAAGGTAATACTTATAATTGCAAGGATATATTTCCTACAGCGCTTAAACATCTCCGACTCCTTTTATTGCAATAGTTTTTTTTTCTTAAGGGCTTATTATACTAAAATAATGTTACATTTACCAATAAGAAATAAAAAGAAATATCTTAGGTTGCGGCTGGTTCAAAGAAATTTAATTCAGGCGCCCTCTTTATCACACCTGTCTTTTCTGCATATCTGTAAAATTCTAAAAGGCCATCTATATGTTTCCTGCCCAAATCGTATGAGATCGTCTTCCAGTATTTTATCAGCCTTTCAGAGTCAATATTATTATAGTATTTTATATCCCTCGCAATCTTTTTAAGATTTATATATGCCTCCTCTTTTGATAGCAAAAGGTCTTTATAAAACCTTGTTACAAGCCCTTTTTGGGATATCGCCGCATCCCTTCTTACTATCCACAGGGCAAAGACAAAGGGTTTGCCAGTCAACTTGTGCCACATTTTACCGAGGTCATAGATGTAAAGTTCAGAGTTCGGAGCTCGGTGTTTAGAATTTTGATTTTTAGTTTTCATTGATAACTTACAACTTGCAGCTTCTCTAAGTGCATCATCACCGATTAGAAGATAGGCAGGGTATCTCTTTAATCCACCTTTCAGGCTCATTTTGGTATCAACAAATATATTAGAATGATTGTATAATCTTTTAAGCAGTATCCTAAGCAGCACCGTAGATGTGGCCGATGCCTTTGTTAAGGCAATCGTCCGCTTGTTCAATTCTTCTATGGGAAGCTTGGAAAACAGTAAGATACTCTCCACCCTCCCTGTAGAGCTTATGGAGAGCTGAGGGAGTATAAGGTATTTTTCAGGGTTTATTGCATATTCTATGGAAGATGAAGGGCTGATATCTATCCTGCCGCATGATATAAGTTTATTGAGCTCAGATGGCGTGCCTTCACTGAAAATGTATTTAGAGCAGTCATGCCTTTTTTTCAGCATATTAAAGATGGGGACGCAATTGGAATAATTTATCTGGCCGATCCTCAGACCCACTTATTTATACACCCTTACCTGATTCCTTCCGCCCTCTTTGGCCTCATACAGGGCATTGTCAGCATATCTTATTAAATCATCTGAAGACTTCATAACGGCAGGATTATACTCAGACACCCCAAGGCTGATGGTTATATTCATACTCTCTCCCTTCTTTTTTCCCGGAAACGGATAGGACTCAACTATCTTCCTGATCTTTTCCGCCACAACAGCCCCTTCATCTTTATCAATACCGGGCATCATGATTGCAAACTCCTCCCCACCGTATCTGACAACAAAATCTGAACCCCTTATATTCTTTTTTAATGCCTTGGCAAGATTCACTAAAATAGTATCTCCCTGCTGGTGGCCATAGGTGTCATTGATATTTTTAAAATGGTCTATATCAAGCATTATCATAGAAAGCCTTGTATTGTACCGCTTTGCCTCCTCAACCTCCTTTTCAAGATGCAGCTCAAAGTAACGGCGGTTATATACCCTTGTAAGGCCATCAGTAATTGTAAGCCTCTCGTTTTCTTCATATAATAGCATTAATTTTACAACAACAGCAAGATCCTTTCCGATTATTGAGAGATTATTCTTATTATTTATTGTATATTCACTGTCATTAAATATGGAGATATTTCCCAGAACCTCTTTTTGTATGTTCAGGGGATATATAATAGAAAAGGGCATGCTGCTTCCCGCGAAGGCTGCTTCTTTACCGCCGATTATTTCAATCCTCATATCTTCAACAGGGGAAGTTATACCTGATTCCTTGAGTGCAGCATCCCTTATCCCTATAATATCCTTATCGTTTAAGGCCGCTCCTTTTATGTCCAGATACAAAACAGGGCTCTCATTATATAAAATCAAAAACCCTGTTGCCTTATAATCAAAGAGTGATGCCATTATCTCAAAGAATTTTTCAACAAGCCTTGAACGATTATTTATAAAGGCTGTAAGATCCTTGATCTCTCCCATCATTGTTGCCTGAAAAAGAAGCCTGTCAAAGAGGTCATTCACCCGGGCCATTATAGCAGCCTCTTTAACCTCTGACTCTGCCGGCAGATGCCGCATAACCTTTTTTGCCCGGCCTTTCAAAAGACCTTTTATCTCTTTTATCAGCTCCTCAGGCCTCTCATTTACCGCATCCTTTACAATATATCTGTCTGCGCCTGCCTTTTCGCCCCAAAATCTGTCCTGCTTCTGACTGAGGCTGGTAAGGAGTATAATTGGTATAGATGAGGTAGACGCCTCATTTTTTAAGAGCCTGCAAAATTGATAACCACTTAATTCAGGGAGATTTATATCTGATATGATCAGATCAGGCCGCTCTGTAATAACCTTATTGTATCCCTCAATACCATCACCTGCAATAATCACGTTAAACCCTTCGCTTGTCAGGCTCATCTTCAGGGCCAACTGCTGGGTGCGGCTGTCTTCAACTATTAATATTACTTCCTTTGCCATATCTCTCAAACCATCATCATAATATGTTTTGCAATCCTGTCAACAGGCAGCACATAATCGGCTGCATTGCTGTCTATTGCCTCTTTAGGCATACCGAATACAGCGCTTGTGGCCTCATCCTGAACAATTGTCCTGCCGCCTGCCGCCCTGATGGCCTTTAATCCCTCCACACCATCCCTTCCCATTCCGGTAAGAAGGACGCCAATAACACCCGCGCCAAAGGCCTCTGCTGCGCCCTTCATCATCGTGGTTATAGACGGCCTGTGCCCCTCATACGGCTGCGATTTATAGATCTTTATTGCCTCATTCTTATAAAAACCTATATCTTCATCCTCGGGCGGGAAATAGGCAGTGCCACACTCTAAATTCTCACTCTGATTTGCAATCTTCACCTTTATCCTGCATTCCTTGCCGAGCCAGTCAACAAGGCCGTCCAGAAAACCCTTTGCAATGTGCTGAACAACCAGACAGGGAACAGGAAAGTCAGGGGGAAGGGCAGAGAGCACGGTATTTATAGCTACAGGCCCGCCGGTAGATGCGCCGATAACAATAATCCTTTTTATTTTTTTGTGCAGCTCTCCTGCCTTCTTTACAGCCTGCTCCTCATCTATTTTGCTGGCTTCCTTTTTTCCCCTGCCCTTGTAAACCCAGAGGGGTGTAAATAGTTTTACGCCTGCGGCAACCTTTATCCTCCTTATCAGCTCATCTTCCAGTTCTTTATAATCTGACAGTGCTGTTATTATGGGCTTTTCTACTACATCCACTGCCCCTGCCTTTAATGCATTAAAGCAGATATTCGTTTCCTTTTTATTCACGAGTGAGGAGACAATAATTATTGGGGTCGGCCTCCTCTTCATTATCTCCTCTGTAGCAGTAACGCCATCCATCACAGGCATACTTATATCCATAGTAATGACATTAGGCCTCAGCTTATCAACAAGCTCTACTGCCTCAAGCCCATTCCTCGCCCTTCCAACAATCTCTATTTCAGAGTCGGATTTAAGTATCTTTGTAAAAAGGTCAGAAAAGACTGTAGAATCGTCAACAATCAATACTTTAATCATATATTAATCCTTTTAACCCCCCTGAGTCCCCCTTTGCTAAAGGGGGACTCAGGGGGGTTACATCATATCAGCCTCTTTATAGTCTCCAGAAGGTTGCTCTGATTAAAAGTCCTTTTTGTAATATATGCATTTGCGCCAACATCAATCCCGCGCCTCTTATCCTCATCCTTCTCCAGCGAGGTTAAAAGAATTATCGGGATATCATTCAGCGCCGGGGTATCTCTAACCTTTTCTGTAAATTCAAATCCATCCATATTCGGCATCTGGACATCAAGGACTATGATATCAAATCTCTTTCCCTGTAGTTTATTGTAAGCATCAACACCGTCAACTGCGAGGGTAACATCATATCCCGATGACTCCAAAATATTTTTCTCCATAGTCCTTGTGGTAATTGAATCATCCACAACCAGCACAGACTGCCTCTGCATCTCATTTTCCATAACCCTCCGTATCGGTGCGGGCTTGACAGATGTCATTGAATCAATCAGCTCGGCAGGATTCAGGATAACTGCAATCCTCCCGTCTCCGAGGAGCGCAACGCCTGCAACATTTCTTACCTTTGTCAGGGGATAGGTGAGGTTTTTCAGGATAATTGTCTCCTCGCCAATAAAGCCGTCTACTATAAACGCCGTCCTCTTTTCACCAGCGCCAATAATGACAACCGGAAAGACCTCCTTATCTCCTTCCATTTTCTTGAATCCAAGCGCCTGATCCATCCTCGCAACGGGTATAATCTCTCCTTCATACTTAAATGCATTATTCCCTTCAATCATGGAGATATCATCTGCCTTTACCTTCATGATCCTGTCAATTACAGTAACCGGCAGCGCAACTGTCTCTGTCCCTGTTCTCATCAGAAGCGCCTTCACTGTTGCGAGGGTAAGGGGTACCATGATTATCGTCTTACACCCCTTCCCTGATTCTGACTGGATATAAATCATCCCGTTTAATTCTTCAATATTTTTTTTGACAACATCCATCCCCACCCCTCTGCCTGATACATCAGTGATTATATCGCTGGTGGAAAAACCATGTTCAAATATAAAATTTATTATCTGCTCATTACTGAGATTTGATAATGTCTCCTCTGTTACAATGCCTTTTTTAAGCGCCTTTGCCCTTATCTTATCAACAGACATGCCCCTCCCGTCATCCCTTATAACAATCTCCACAAAACTGCCCTTTGCTGTGGCTGTAATCTCTATTATCCCTTCTTCGCCTTTCCCTGCCTTCCTTCGCTCATCAGGTGATTCAATGCCATGATCAATGCAGTTGGTTATCAGATGAACAAAGGGGTCTTTAAGCCCCTCAAGTATCCTCTTGTCAAGCTCTATGCCTTCACCCTCTATTTTAAGCTCAACCTTCTTATTTAACCTCCTCGTGAGGTCCCTGACCATCTTCTGCTGGGTTTTAAGTATGGTTGAGAGGGGAAGCATCCTGATCACCTTCACGCTATCCTGCAGTCTGTCAGTGATATTGCTCAGATCTATATTATTCTCATAAAACTCAGATGAAAACCTTATTAACCTGTCATTAAAGCTGCTCAGGTTCGCGGTAAGGTCATCTGTAAACTGGAGGACGCCGAGACGGGCTGTTGAGGTATGAGGCCTGCTCCCTCTGAGGCCGGTCTTTTTTAATCTTATCTCATCCCTCCTGATCCTGTTAAATCCCTTTATCAGGTTCTCGGTTAAGGTAATTAATGAATTAACATCCTCCATCCTCTGTTCAAATTTCATCTTGGCAACCAATAACTCACCTGCCTGATTCATCAAGTCGTCAAGCCTTGTGGTTGCAACCCTTACACTCCCCTGAGCCTGTCTGTCCATACCTGCTGCTGTTACGCCTTCGCTTCTCTTTCCGACTGTTTCTATTACAGCCTCTTTTTCAATTTTTGCCTCTCCATCTTTGATCGCCTCTGTTTCACCCTTTAATAACCCTGCTCCCTCCAATAATCCCCCCACCCCCCTTGCTGTTCCCCCCTTACTAAGGGGGGATATAGAGGGGTTAAAGGGGGGATTTATTCCACTGTTCATAAGCCCATTTATTTTATCAATTGTCTCAGAAATGGCATCTACCCTCTCAGGTGTAATGGTAAGTTTGCCGTCCTTTGCAAGGCTGAAGGCGCTCTCAAGCTCATGGGCTAAGGCAGCTATCTCTGTCAGACCGAGTATCCTCGCAGCGCCCTTTAGATTGTGTGCATTTCTGAATATATCTTCAAGGATAGTAATATTCTTTGGATTCTTCTCTAAATTGAGAAGGCCGTCCTCAAGGCGCTTTAAATACTCAGCGCCCTCTTCCTTGAAGATATCTAATAATCGCTGAAAATCTTCAGTGCTGAATTCCATGATATCTCTTTTTCACCCTCCCCTCACCCCTCCCATCAAGGGAGGGGAAATAGGGTTTAGAACTTATATTTGCTCACCATACCCTGAAGCTCTTTGCCCAATTGATTTAATGATTCTGCTGCCTGCTGCATCTCATGCGCACCTGCCACCCTCTGCTTCATCCTATGGTTTATATCGCCCATTGCCTCTGATACCTGATCAATGGCCATAGACTGCTGCCTTGAGGCTATGGTGATCTCGGCAAAGGCATCCACTGTATCTTTGATGGTTGTGATAACAGTGGTTATTGTATCACCTGCCTGCAGTACCTTCTTTACGCCTGCGTCCACACTCTTTGAGCCCTCTTCTGTTGCCATGACAGTGGAATTGGTTGCTGTCTGTATCTCCCGTATAAGCGCCTCTATCTTTGCCGTTGATTTCTGGCTGAGGTCTGCAAGCTTCCTTACCTCTGACGCCACAACCGCAAAACCCTTGCCATGCTCCCCTGCCCTCGCCGCCTCAATGGATGCATTCAGGGCAAGCATATTTGTCTGCTCAGATATGGTATTTACAGTATTTATAATTGTCCCTATCTGCTGGGCCTGCTCGCTTAACCTCAATATATTCTCTGCAATCGTCTCTACCTTTTCCTTTATATTATTCATCTCCTCAATCGTTGCGCTCACTGACTTCTGACCCTCATGTGCAATCTTAAGCGTGTCCTTGGACTGTGCTGCCACTGATTCTGCCCTTTCATTTACCTGCCTTGCAGATGAGCTGAGCTCTTCAACGGTTGCAGTTATCTCATTTATGGAGGCCGCCTGATCAGTCTCGCCTTTCTCCTGCTGTGCGGCTATTGCTGTGATCTGGCCGGAGGCAGTGGTTGTCTGATTAATTGTATCCTGAATCCTCTTAAATATCTCCACCAATGAGATATTCTTGGACATCGTGTTAAACCACTTTCCTAATTCGCCTATCTCATCGTCTGATTCTATCTTTACCTCCTTTGTAAGATCACCGGAGGCAATGGCCTTAAGGGTTTCAACAATCTTACCTATGGGCGCAGTAACAAGCCGGTTAAGCGCAATTCTTAGGGTTATCCCTATCATCAGGATTGTAAGCAGGGATATAATTAATATCCTGTTCCTGTTCTCAGCAACCCTCTTGTTGATCTCTGACATGGAGCTGGTAATTCTCAATACCCCCCTTAATGAATATTCTGAACCATGGCACTTATAACATCTGCCGTCATTAAAAATCGGCTTGAGAAAAACATGCAGCTCCTTATCCCCCCTCGCCTCATGATAAGAAAGCTCCTTGCCTGTTTCCAGAACACCCTTAACCCTTTGGTCAACTTCCCTTACACCCTTGCCTTTTCTGACGATCCCCCTCTCCCTTTCATCCTTAATAATATTCTGAAACATTTTAATCTCAGATAATGCCTCCGAATCAGCATCCTTTCCCTTTGACTCAAGCCTTTTAATCACATCATTAATGGTCTCATAATCTGTGAATGCCTCAGCCCCGTTATTCTTGATTATCTCAAGGCTCTCAATCTCATATCCTGTTTTTAAGTCCTCAAAGACCCGATGCGCAATATCAGCCCTGCCCTCCACCATATTATTCTGTATGCTTTTTATAATGGCGCCAGCGAGGAGCGAGGACTTCTTCGTGGTCTGCTCATACATATCCGCATGCTCCTTTTTTATATTTATAAATGCCTGAATGCCAAAACCGATTAATAGTGTAACCACTATCACTGCAATTAGTTTTATATCTAACCTCTTTTTAAACACTCTTCTCTCCTTTCTTCTACTTTACCCTAATGTTAAGCTGCAAAAATTGTAGGCATGAATTTATTCATGCAGACACTATAAAATCGCACGGTTAAAACCGTGCCTGCAAGTAAAAACATTACGCTTACTTATATGATCAAACACTAACACCCAGCCTCTCAGGTGCAAGAAGCATCTCCGTCTTTAGGATAACAACTATCCTCTCATTATGAATAACCTCTCCCTGTATATATAACTTCTTATCCTCTGCTATTGAACCGAGAGGGGGTTTAATATCCTTTAATGGGATAAATGCAATATCCTTTATCTCATCAACAAGCAGGGCCGCCCTGTCTCCCCCAAGGCTCACGATAAGAAGGGGGACTTCTTCTTTAGCCTCTCCCTTGTATCCCATTAGAACCCTCATATCTATTACAGGGAGTATGCTCCCGCTCAGATTCATTACACCTGCAATAAAATCAGGTGTTGATGGTATCCTTGCTATGTATCTTAATTTTTCTGTCAGCAGGACATGCCTCAGATCCATGGCATAATCCTCATCACCCATCCTGAATATAACCACACTCATACCTTTGCCTGTCTCAGCCTCTGGCTCAGCAGCCTTTTCACTGAGGAGTTCCGCCCTCTTTCTTAGAATCTCCTTTTCTCCTTCAGGATGCGAAGGGGCCGTCTTCTTTTTCCTGCCGAGTTTTTTTGCAGAGGTTTTGATAATCTCCTTTTCCTTATCACTGAATATCTTCTCCACATCAAGTATTGTAACTAAATCCTTTTCCCTCCTCACTACGGCTGCAATATATCTTATATCTATCTTCTCCCACTCCTCAGGAGGTCCTGTAATCTGGCTGTCGTCAACAGTAACTATATCCCTCATGCTGTCAACAATCAGGCCTATGGTTGACCCATTTATATCCACGCTGATAATATTATTATTAAGCGACGTTGGCGCAGGCTCTAAATCCAGCGCCTCTCTCGTATCAATTACCAGAATAAGCTTACCCCGCAGATTTATAAATCCCGCGACAAAAGGCGGCATTTTGCCAACAGGGGTTATCTCCGGTATTGGCGCTATCTCACCCGCCCTGTCTATATCAATCCCAAAAATCTGCCCTGATAACATAAATGTAATGTAAGAACGTTCCATTTTCCCTCTCTATTGCAGGGACACGATATATCGTGCCTATACCATTTACGATACCGCTAATTCTCTGTCTATTACATCCATAAGCTCTCTCATTTCTGCATCAGAAATGCCCTCTGTTAATTTCTTATCAGACTCTTTTATCAGTATCTCCCTCACATTTTCAAAACACTTCTTTGCATTTGCATCCTTATTTTGCTGCTTATATATCCTCCCCAAATGAAAATAGCCCAGCGCAAAATGGGCATTAATATATACTGCCTTCTTTAATAATGAAACAGCCTTATCTTCATCACCTTTTTCCTCCCAGATGAGGGATAAAAGGTAATAGGCCTCAAGGCTGAGGTTATCAATCTTTATTGCCTCCTCACACCACCTGATTGCGCTATCCATATCCCCCTTGTTTGCAGAAACATGGGCAAGCATCACACATGCCCTCGCATTTTTGGGATTTAGTTCCAGCACCTCGGCAAACCTCTCTGCCGCAGCATCATACTTATTTTCCTTAAATAACAGAACCGCCTCCTGAAATATATTGGTCTCCTCTGAGCCTTCGGTCTGCCTGATATTTGATGGCGCAGTTGTAATCTTCAATGCCGCCCTCTCTAAAGGTGTTGGCTGAGGGACAGCTCCCCTGAACTGTATTTCCTTATAAGGCATGACCATCTTTTTTGGATGAAGTTGAGAGGTCTCAAGCCTTTGATACACAATGGTATGAGGAAATACCTTTACAAAGAATTTTTTATAATATTCTGATGAGTGTTCTGAATGGCCAACTATCAGGTAGCCCCCTTCATTAAGGCAGTTATAAAATCTCCCTGTCACCTCCTTTGTAGTCTCCTTATCAAAATATATGGTAACATTCCTGCAGATAATAAGATCTAAATTGTCAGTGCTATTGAGTATTGAAGGATATTTGTCCTCCTTTAGATTTAGGGTTGGAAAGGTTATAAGCCTCTTAAACCTCTCATCAATCCCATAAACATCATTATCTCTGGTAAAATATCTTTCAATTATCTCATCACGGACTCCCCTGAATGACCATTTACTATATTCCCCCTTCTTGGCCTTTGTAAGGGCATCATTATCAATATCTGTTGCGAGGATAGATATATCCCATGAATCAATTGCGCCTATCAGCTCAAAGAGGATAATCCCGATGGAATATGCCTCTTCGCCTGTGGCGCAGCCCGCGCTCCATATCCTTATCCTTTTATCACCATCCTGGTGTTTTCTGATAATCTCCGGAAGTATAAAGTTCCTTAAAACATCAAACTGATGCATGTCCCTGAAGAAATAGGTCTCTTTTATGGTAAGGAGGGAGAGGAGTTTTTCAAGCTCAATCCTTGATTGATAGGATGGCGCTGATAACAGATTACAATATTCATCAATAGTATGACAGGAGGATGTAGAAAAGGCCAAGATAACAGCCTCCATAAGGCCGCCGCCTCTCTTACCTTCAAGGTGCAGCCCTGACCTCCTTGAAATTATCTCCTGAATTAATCTCAAATCTTTATCGGAAATGGTTTGGAGGGTATTATTATTTTTCATATGCTAAAACCCCTTATATCTCAATTACTTAAAGTTTATCAAAATATTGGTTCATTTCTCTTGTTATTTAATAAATGTCTGAA
>CAKKST010000362.1 GCA_919903585.1 Nitrospiria bacterium
TGCAGAGGAGACTGCAAAATCTCTGGAGGATATGATAAGCCTTCTGCCGCAAAAAAGAAAGAGGCCGGGTGTTATCCTCACCATTGCATCAGAGGGGAAGGGGATTGAGAGGGTGTTGGAAGGCATAGAGGAGTGCAGAAAAATAAAGGCTATAAGATTTCCCCTCCCTTGATGGGAGGGGACTAAGGGGAGGGTGAAAATAGACACATACCCCCTCACCCTATCCCTCTCCCGCAAGGGGAGAGGGTATTAGAAAACTGAATGGAGGAGATTAACAATGAACATCATTGCCTGTATAAAGCAGGTGCCGGCGAGTGATGCGGCAATCAAAATTGCGGCAGATGAGAAGACGATTGATTTAAGTGAGATGGAGAAGCAAAGTCCTGAGTTTCTCATTGTAAACCCATACGATGAGTTTGCAGTTGAGGAGGCTGTGCGCACAAAGGAAAAATTCGGCGGAGAGGTAACTGTAATCACCATGGGAAGCGATAAGGCTGTAAAGGCGCTCCGCACGTGCCTTGCAATGGGCGCTGATAAGGCGGTTCTATTAAAAGATCCTGCATTTGAGGGCGCTGATTCATATACCACTGCCCTTGTGCTGTCAGAGGCAATAAAGAAACTCCAATATGATGTTATCTTTTTTGGCAAACAGGCAATAGATGATGACCTTGCAGCAGTAGGAATTTATGTAGCTGAATTTTTAGGCCTGCCTCATGTCGGCCTGATAACCAAGCTTGAGATTGATGCAGCAAATAAGAAGGCAGTTTGCCAGAGGCCTATAGAAGGCGGCTTTGAAAAGATAGAGACCACATTGCCTTCTGTCTTTACCTGCCAGAAGGGACTTAATGAACCGAGATACGCATCCCTTCCCGGAATAATGAAGGCAAAGAGCAAGCCCATGCAGGAGATGAATCTCGCTGCACTTGGATTAAAGTCAGCGGATGTCGGCGCAAAGGTAAGGGTTGAAAGATTTACATTCCCGCCAAAGAGGAGCAGCGGGAAAAAGATAGAGGGTGAGCCTGCACAGGCAGTAAAGGAGTTGGTAAGGCTGTTAAAGGAAGAGGCAAAGGTGCTATAATGACTGGATATGTTAATAAGATTTTAGAGATAGACCTTACAACTAAAAAGAGCAGCATTATAACTATAGCTGATAAGGATAAGGAAAGGTTTATTGGCGGGAGCGGGTTGTCCGCATATCTCTTTTTAGAAAGGGGATTGTATAAGGTTGACCCTTTGTCAGAAAAGAATGAGCTGATAATTATGACAGGGCCATTGACAGGCACAACACTTCCCGGCACAGGAAGATTCACTGTCTGTGCAAAGTCGCCATTAACAAATATATGGGGTGAAGGGAACTGCGGCGGGAATTTTGGGCCTGAGCTTAAATTTGCAGGCTATGATGGGATTATTGTAAAGGGTATTCCTGAAAGGCCTGTTTATCTTTACATAGAAGATGGTAAAGCAGAGATTCGCAGCGCTGATGACCTTTGGGGTAAGGACACTTATGATGTTACAGATATTCTGAAAGGCAGATATTCAAAGAAGGCAAAGGTCCTTGCAATTGGACAGGCAGGAGAGAACTTAGTTAAATATGCCTGCATTGTAAATGACAAGGGCGATGTCATTGGCAGATGCGGCCTCGGTGCAGTGATGGGGCATAAGAGATTAAAGGCAATAGTGGCAAAAGGGAGTGGAAAGGTTACCCCTGCTTTTCCTGATGAATATAACAGCTTGAGAAAAATACTCCTTGAGAAGATTAAAGAGAATGTTGTATCGCAGTCATTTCATCAGATGGGGACAGCAGTCGGCATGGATATGGGGATGCTTTCAGGCGATATACCAATAAAGAACTGGAGGCTCGGAGACCACCCTGAGCTTACAAAAAATATCACAGGCCCAATAATGAGGGAGCGGTACTTAAAAAGGGCTGGCGCATGTTTTGGCTGTCCTATTGCATGTAAAAGAGTGGTAGAGGTGAAGGATGGCCAATACAAAACTGATGAAGGCCCGGGGCCAGAATATGAGTCCCTCTGTTCGCTCGGCGCAATGACCATGACATTTAATCTGCCTGCTTTGATAAAGGCAAATGAGATGTGCAACAGGTATGGCATTGATACTGTTTCATGCGGTTCAACTATTGCATTTGCAATGGAGTGCTATGAAAATGGTA
>CAKKST010000363.1 GCA_919903585.1 Nitrospiria bacterium
TCTCTTCCCTGTATTCCTGCCTCTCTTTAATCAAAAGCATTGTCTCTTTTGTAAAACCTTCTGGCGCCTTTTGTATATCCTGTGTCTTTAAAAGGCTTATTGAATCCTTAATCCTTATAACTTCCTCCTGACAGGATAAACAGGCATTAAGATGCTCCTCTATTATCTTCTTTTCAAGTGCTGATGCCTCTCCATCGCAAAAAGCATGAAGGGCCTCTTTTATGTCTTTGCAGTTCATAAGACCTCCGTTACCCCTCACCCTAACCCTCTCCCGCAAGGGGAGAGGGAAGTTTTTGGTGTTTCTCCCACAAGAGAAGGAGTATCTACTTTGTATTTCTCTCATGACGAGAGAAGGACTCTTTTTATTTCCCCTCCCTTGACGGGAGGGGACAAAGGGGAGGGTGAAATAAAAATATAACCTTATTTAACAATCCCCTCATACCTCTTCATAAACATCTCCCTTGCCCTGTGGATGAGGGTCTTTACAGTGCCAATTGGTATCTCAAGGCTATCGGCAATCTCATTGTATGACATCTCCTCAAGGTGCCTGAGGCTCAATACCATCCTGTATTGCACAGGCATAGCAGCCATAACCTTACCAACAATATCCTTTGCCTCAATATCCCGTAGAGCTGTGGGATTAACAGCAATCATCCCCTCCGGTACATCCTCATTCAGGGAGAGTTCGTCTATTTGGCCCCTCTCCCTTAAAAAATCAATGCAGGTGTTTACAACAATCTGCCTCAGCCATGGCCGAAAGGGCCTTGTAGTATCAAAATCCCTCAGGCCTGTATATATCTTTACAAAAACCTGCTGTGATATATCCCTCGCATCCTCTGCATTCTTTACAATGCTATGGCTTAGGTTATAGACATAGCCCTTATTATTTTCAATAATCTTTTCAAAGAGTTCTTCATCGCCCCAGAGAAAGGACTCAATTAACTCGTTATCAGTCATTCATTACACCTATATATACGGAAAAGAAGTAGGATTTGTTTCAAAAAAATATTATATAATACCATGAAAGGGTATACATAAGAATTATTTTTTTAAGAAAGATAAGGCTTGTCAATTGCCATTAGATTTGGCATAATTATAAGAAAATAATATTTATAATATTGCAGTTGGGGCAATAAAACCAAAGGGTGTCCAATATGGCTATAATTGATGAAAGAATTTGAGGTCCTCGGCGAAATCAGAGATATTGAGACAATTGCAGTAGGTCGGGGCATTTATATCAGTCGCTATCTGGATCGCACTTATGGCAAGGGGCGCTGGCGAAAGATGAAGGGCATAACAACTGTTCGATTAGCAGACGGCGCAATTTGCAAAGCCGAGATACACTGGTTTGAAGCGCACGGCATAGGTCGTAAGGACTTCAAAATCAAGAAGGTGATACCATGAGTGATTTTGTAATTTGCATCAATAATGACAGCAATCCTGCAAGCCTGATACTGGGCAAAGTCTACCGAACAC
>CAKKST010000364.1 GCA_919903585.1 Nitrospiria bacterium
AGGCATAGGCAGGTTGAGAAGAGAAGAACAGCAGTGTTAAGAACAGAAGCAGTAAGGCCCTTGAAGGGGAGAAACCCTGTCTGCCGACAGGCAGGGAATACGCAGGCTCCGTATCTCTGTTTTGTATTTCATTTCTCATGTCTTCATCCTCAACTTTTTATACTCTTTATTAATGGTCTCATAATAGTAGCAACATGATTTTAGCTTTTATAAAATCTAACCAACCAAACTTTGTCATGCCCGAAGGCTTCTATCGGGCATCCAGAGCCTTCAAAATGGATTCCCGCTTAATACCTGCGGGAATGACAGCGTTGGGATGTTTTTATTTTATGTCAATTCTATTTTGAGACTGTTAATAACTCTATATAAAAGCAATTTCTGTGCCAGAATAATACTGCATAATTAATTCCTTATTTTTCAATAGGTTAGAACTTGCGAAATTTAATGAGCCACTCTAAGCTGGTATTTCCTTGCCAATTGTAAGAAAAATTTTACCATCTTTTTCTATTTAGGTTCACACCTTTTCTTATGCTATGGTAAACACTGCTTACTTCCTGGTATTATTGTACTCGTATTATTGTACTCATTGAAATGGTATTATTCTATTACCATGGTTGGGTATTTTTGGGGGATTGGGTAAAGGGAGAATGCTGATTATTTCCTGTTTTTCGCTGTAAGATATTTTATGACTGCCTTTTTTGCCCTGCCTTTTGTCTCATCATCACTAATGGGTTTTGTCACCTCATCAGCAAAAATAAGGTCATCCTTGGTAAGGAGCCTGTGCTCCATCCTCACATCAGGCCTTTTATTTTCTGTTACCTCGTCTTTAGTAACATCGCCTATCCTGAATTTTATGTCCTTTATTATCTGTCTCCCTGTTTTTTCATTTATCTTCTTAACTATATTATCCTTTAAGAATATAAGCTGCTGCATCCAGACTGGGCTGTCAACATATACAGTCAAAATCCTGTAGCTTATAGTATCAGGCCTTGTATGGGATGCGATCCTGTCACCGACAATCTCCTCCCATTGGCTGTTGATAGTATGCTCAAACAGTTTTATCTCAATGTCAAATTTTCGGGCTATCTTTAAAATAACGTCAGATATCCTTACCATCGGCCTTTGCTTTGCCATCTATTCTTCCCTTGTCAAGACTATACGATTTTTAAGGCCGGAAGATACTTTTACATTCCCTTTTGCATCCACTATCACTGCCTCAACATCTTTAAGCCTATCAACCAGAGCAATACCTTTCTCTGGACCCATTATAAAGATGCCGGTAGAGAGTGCGTCTGTTGCTGTCCCTTCTTTAGCAATAACCGTAGCACTCTGGCACTTATCCGACGGCTCACCTGTTTTAGGGTCTATTATATGGTGATACCTCCTGCCGTCTTTTATAAAGAAGCGCTCATAATCACCGGATGTGGATACAGCCTCATCCTGAAGTTCAATCACGCCAATAAATTCATCCTTCTTTCTCGGATGCTGTATGCCGATACGCCACTTACTTCCATCCACCTTCCTGCCAAAGGCGCTTATATCGCCTGCAGCTGCAACAATGCCTGATGCAATGCCATGCTGCTTCAAGACTGCCTTTGCCCTGTCAGAGGCATATCCCTTTGCAATGCCGCCTAAGTCTATGCTCATCCCCTTTTTTCTTAAAAAGATTGTCCCCTGCTTTTCATCAATAATAATATCTTTATAATTTATCAGTCCCTGTGCCCTATTTATTTCATCCTTATCCGGTATATCCCCGCCATCTGCAATCTTCCAGAGTCTTATCAAAGGCCCAACTGCAATATTAAAACTCCCATCTGTCATCCCTGCATATTCTACTGCCCTCTTTACAAGCCCGATTAATTCTGCATCAGACTTAACAGGCTTCTCACCGGCAGACTTATTTATGATTGAAATCTGGCTGCCGGATATATAGGTGCTCATCATCCGCTCTATCCTGCTTATCTCCTCAAAGGCAGCGTCTATTGCCTTATGGGCTTTCTTTTCATCAGCAGAGACAACAGTAATCTCCATCTCTGTGCCCATAAGCCGTTGTGATTTTTTGTATATGGCTTCGCTGGCATCAGTAACAGAAGATGACATCAAAGAAAAAACACAAAGGCTTAAAAATAATATATGCGCTGTCCTGTTTTTGTTATTCATAATTCCTTTCAGTATATAACACATATTGAAGGCTTTGCAAATCCCTTTTTAAATGTGTTATTATTTAGAAATGAAGGGCTCTGAGGGATTGACTACAGATTCTATTTCCTTTTATGGTAAGATTGTTAAGGTTCTGCAAAAGAGGGACGGCTACAGATTTGCCATTGACGCACTCCTCCTCGCAGATTTTGTAAAGGCAAAGGCAGAAGACAACATAATTGACCTCGGTACAGGCACAGGGATTATTGCCCTTCTCCTTGCAAGCAGGTTTCCCAGTGCTAAGGTAACAGGGATTGAGTTGCAAAAGAGTCTCTTTTTGCTTGCCCAGAGGAATGTTAAGCTGAACAGGTTTGATGCGAGGGCATTCATTGAGAGACTACCCATTGCAGATACACCGATGCGATTTAAGAGAGAGAACTTTGACTGCATTGTCTCCAATCCTCCGTACAGGAGATTAATGAGCGGGAGGATAAACCCGGAAGAGGAAAAGGCGATTGCAAGGCACGAGTTAAAGACATCCCTTGAAGAGATTATTAGGGCAGGGGAATATCTTTTAAATAAACGAGGACGGCTGTATCTGATTTATCTTCCAGAGCGGCTGACTGAATTGATTTATCATCTGAAAAGATATATGCTTGAGCCAAAGCGGATAAGACCTGTGTATTCAAGGGAGGGCGAGGATGCTGTCTTTATCCTGATAGAGGCTGTAAAGGCCGGAAGGGAAGGCATGAAGATTGAAAGGCCGCTGTATATATATGATAAAAGCGGCGATTATACTGAGGATGTAAAAAAGATTTATGGCAGGGAGACTGACTGATGTTAATTTTTGTCCCTAAAATAGACATGCCAAACTCAGGTAGGACAGACGTCTCGCCTTCAAAATGTAGGGGCGAACCTGTGTGTTCGCCCAGAATCAGGGCAGACACATAGGTCTGCCCCTACAGACAGCCGAGACGGCTGTCCTACTATGTTTTTGAGATATGTGGCAATTTCTATATCGGGACTTGGGTTTGTTGTTAAAAGTGGTGGGGAAGATAATTTGTGTTATAATAATTAAAAACGTGTGAGGTATTTGAATGACTGATAATAATATTGAAAAGCCGGATAATGCTAAAGATCCGGATAATAGCGAAGGGCATATTGTATACCATGACGATCAGGGTAAGAAGGAATTCTTTTTATTAAGATGGCTCCGAAAAAAGCCGCTTATTACATCAATCGGCATATTAAT
>CAKKST010000365.1 GCA_919903585.1 Nitrospiria bacterium
ATAAATCAAAGCACATTCCATAATGTCATTCCCGCAGCGTTTTTGAGCGGGAATCCACAACTGGATTCCTGCCAGATACATGCAGGAATGACATACTGTGGTTATCTGTTAAAAATTACCCACACTTTTACGCGAAGAGCCATAAAAATAATGCTGGGAATACTCTCTAAAGCTTAAGCAGTGTCAGGCCGGATTTGGGGTCAAACTCTCTGACAGCAGCAATGCCTGAAAGCTCCATGATCACTGCCTCAAGAACAAGAAAGACCTCTGCCTTCTCCCTCATGCAGCCCATCTTTACCATATCCTTTTTGCCAAAGGCACCATGAAAGTGAACCTTTGGTATATCACCCTGATAAAATATAGTGCCAAAACCGACTATCTCGTGGCTCTCGCCGAGCTCCTTCCAGACAGGTGTTGGAGGGATTTCATCCTTTTCAGGACCAACCACTATTCTGGCGCCACGCATGCCGCCAATAAGATAAAAGGCCGCAGCCCTTATACCTTCTTTCTGAACAATCTTGTTTAAGCTATCAATAACATCCTCTTTATCCTCAAACCTCGCTACAACTACCCTTCCAATATTACCTACCTGATATTTCATAAAAACCTCCTATGCTTACCATTGTGTATTCTGAAATCCTTATACTATGATTGAAGCTCAATCGTCAATTGTTAAAAACAGAAGAACGAAGGCGCTTTTTCTCAGAAGTAATTTTTTTATCTTTTAGCATCTTTTCCTTTGCCCTTTTTGAACGTTTCCTCTTCTGACGGCGGATCTTCTCTATCTTCTTTCTCTCTTCGCTCTCCTTGCCCTTTATCAGCTTTTCAATCTTATTTAAAAGTATAACCCTTGCACGGTAGCGGTTAAGTGATTGTGAACGTTCCTGATGGCATTTTACCTCAATGCCTGTTGGGATATGTTTTAGATAAACACAGGTTGAGACCTTGTTTACATGCTGGCCTCCCTTTCCGCCTGAACGGATAAAGGTCTCCTCTATGTCCTCCTCGCGGATGTTTAATGCCTTCATCCTTTCATAAAGCGCCTTCTCTTTTTGTAAGCTGACAGAAAAAATGCTCATAGAATTCTAAAGGGTGCAGGGATAAAGGTGATTATAAAGATTATAAGGGCAAGAAACCCTATAAGCCTCCTCTTTCTGTCAAGCGGAGTCTCCCAGTAAATAACAGGCGGATGCCTCAGCCCGAATACGATCATAAGGCCGCCCCAGATAAGCCACCCCTCCCAGAAGAAGATTCCAAAAAAGAATAACACTCCAACAATTACTTTTGATACAAGCCTGTGCCTCTCACCGATAAAGGCATAAACAATATGTCCCCCATCAAGCTGGCCTACTGGTATAAGATTAAGGGCTGTCACAAATAGCCCTATCCAGCCTGCAAATGCAATCGGATGCAGGAGTATATCCTGTGAGTCAGGGGTTACGCCAATTATTGTATGTGTAAGAAGCGAGAAGAGTACGGAGTTGCCAAGGCCCAGCGCACCCTTTGTATCTGTAGCAGCTACAACAGTAGAATAGCTAAGGCCTATGATAGAGGCAATAACAGACAAGATAAAACCAGCGATAGGCCCTGATGCGCCTATATCAATCAAAGCGCTTCTCGTTTGTATTGGCGACTTCATCTTTATAAAGGCGCCAAAGGTGCCTATTAATGTGATTGGCGCAGGAATGAAATACGGGAGTGTTGCCTCTGTGTGGTGTTTTTTGGATGCAAAATAGTGTGAGAGTTCGTGGCCGAGGAGTATGGTCATAAGAGAAAGAGAAAATGGAAGGCCCTCGTATATCCTCAATGGCTCTTTGAAAATATCAATGCCTTTCTGAAACATGGCGCCTGCAATCAGTGTAGAGAAGAATGTCAGAATAAAAAGTAGTATATGAAGATAGGGTATCCGTTTCAATTAAATACATTTTCCTTTCAGAATATGATGTGCAGGTATAATAACATTATTTTAGGGGCATTGTAAACCCCGTTATAATTTGTGCCAGTGATAGAGATAGGGGGTACACCATATACTGTCATTCCCGCAGAGTTTTTGAGCGGGAATCTATAAAA
>CAKKST010000366.1 GCA_919903585.1 Nitrospiria bacterium
TGAATTTAATATAGCCCTCCCGTCAAGGGAGGGGAAATAATAAGATTCCCTCTCCCCTTGCGGGAGAGGGTGAGGGTGAGGGGTGTATGACATTAATTATTTCGTTTGTATTAGTTGATTAAGTTGAGAGGAGGTGGTTATTCATGGCTCTTAATGCTTATGTATTAATACGGGTTGTCGGCGACAGGACTGAAAGCGCCTTTAAATTTATTTCTGCTTTAAAAGGGATTAAAACGGTGCATACAGTAACAGGCCCTTATGATATTATCGCACTTGTTGAGGCCCCTGATTTAAAGGGTCTGGGCGAGATGATATTATCAAAGATAAGAACCCTTGATGGCGTAAGAGAGACTACAACCTGCATAGTGGTAGAGGTGTAATAGTTGAAGGGTTGAAGGGTTAAAGAGTTTAAGAGTTGGGGAGCTAAAAACTTGAAGCCTTAATAACTCACGAACTCCTTAACTCTACAACTCCACAACTAAAAAATTAAGGAGGGTTACGCCATGAAAGAGGAAAGGATAGGTATAGTATTGCATTATTACAGTAAGGCAAATGTTGCAGCAATAAAGTTAGAAGATGCGCTCAGGACTGGCGATAAGATTCACATAAAGGGCCACACAACAGACCTTGATGAAACAGTAAAATCCATTCAGATTGAGCATAAACAGGTAAGTGAGGCAAAAAAGGGAGACGATATTGGAATAAAAATATCAGGGCATGTGAGGGAGCACGATATTGTCTATAGGATTGCCGCGTAGAAAGGCAGAGGATATTTCATGGATGCGGTTATAATTAATCAGGACATATACGACATCCATGGCAGTCAGATAACAAGGGCTAGCGATGTATTATCAGGGGATTATCTTGCCTCCCTTGCTGATTCATGCAGATTTAAGAAAAATACAAATAAAGCGGCCAGAGAAACATTCATATCTGATGACCTTCATGAGGCATTAAATCACAAGAGATACGAGGCTATATTTAATCATGAAGGTGTAAAAGATGAAATACTGAAGATTGTTGGCGGAATAAGCCTCAACCCCATCCTGTATGAAGAATTTGATTTAATGAAAAAGAGGGATTTTTACACCTACCGCCATGTCCTGCTCACCACTGCCCTGACAGTCAGAATGGCAATGGATATATATTCTGATACCAATAAGATTCCTGATATTGCTGAGGCGGCCTTTACACACGACTTTGGAAAGGCAAGGGTGCCGCTCAATATTTTACAGAAAACTAATTTTTTAACCCCGGATGAAAATGATTTTATAGCAGGACATCCAACTGTGGGCTATCTTTTGCTTATATATTATCAGGGCGCCTTAAATTCACTGAACAGTAAGGTGGCTTTTGAACACCATGAGAAGATTGACGGCTCAGGCTATCCGAGGGGAATTAAGGAATCAAATCCTATTGTTGAGCTTGTTACTACAAGCGATATCTACGATGCCCTTATCTCAGAGAGGCCTTACAGAAAGGAAACCTACACAGTGCGGGCGGCATTGGATTATCTGACAAGAGAGATGGATGATGGGAAGCTGGACGAAACAACTGTCTGCCTTTTAGCATCCTATAACAGGAAAAATGGCGGCTTTAAAAAAAATGTCCCGCTTTCAAGAAATTTCAGGGGTACTCCTCCTGCCGGGAGCTTCTATGCTGCGATTAAAAAGAAAGGCAACTTAAAGAAATAAGGAAGGTTTTAGTAGTTTTCTATGAACCTGATCATTGATAAATTAACAGGTCTTGAGGGCTGGGAAAAGGCTGCGGATAATATTGAGGCCGGGAAAGGCAGGGTCATAGTTCTCGGCGCACCAGACAGCGGCAAGACCACATTAGCGCGATTCCTTGTTGACAGGTGGACAAAAAAGGGTCTTGCAGTCGCTATGGTAGATGCGGATATGGGGCAGTCCACACTCGGCCCGCCGTCAACTATAGGCATGGGCATATTTAATTCACCGCCCCACTGGCTATCTGAGATACCATACAAATCAATATCCTTTGTCGGCTCTACATCGCCGGACGGGCACTTCCTATCTACCATTGTCGGCGTAAAAAAGATGACCGAACTTGCAGAAGTTTCCGGGGCTGATATAACCCTGATTGATTCAACAGGCCTTGTATATGGGAATGCAGGCCGCCTTCTGAAATCAAAGAAGATAGATATAATAGCGCCTGCACATATAGTTGCGGTTCAGGAGGGTGATGAAATAGAGCATCTCCTCATCCCATACATCAAGCAGGATGCAATTAAAATACACCGCGTAGCAACATCCAAAAATGTAAAGACAAAATCAAAGGAACAGCGAAGGTCATACAGGGAGATAAAGTTCAGGGAATACTTCAAAGGCTCAAAGCTGCGCACCTTTTCCCTCGGCAGCGTAGGCATCCTTGGTTCCATCCTCGGCAGCGGCAGGAGGCTCGGTGCAAATGACCTGATATTCATATCAAAATCATTAGACACAATCGTTATCCATGCAGAAATGGGCATAGAAGAGGTGCTGATAATAGTAAGAGGCGGTTATTTAAAAGAGGGAATCTCAAAGGTTAAAAGGCACTTCTTGGAAAGGGAGATTATTATAAATGATCAGGAGGATTTCAGAAATATACTGGTAGGGTTATATGATGAAAATAACAATACCATTGCCATTGGCATCATTGATGAGATAGACCTCACAAAGGGCATCATTACTATAAATGCGCCCATCCAGAATCCAGAGGCAATAAGGATGCTGTATTTTGGCTCTTTAAAGCTGGATATAACAGGAAGGGAGATAGGAAAGGTTTAGGGTTATTGCAGCTTCTCAATCTCAGTAGCCGTCCAGATGCCGTTTGGTTTCACCACCCTTGAAAGGTGCACCTTATAGGTTGTTTCCTTATAATTTGTTGTTACCACTGCATGCTTTTCATCCATCTTTTCTATCTTGCAGGCATTATAATCCGCCATCTCATGGCTATCTGTCAGGGCGCCATGGGCCACATCAATTGGATTGAGCCTCCAGATCTGATAGCCGTTCTCTACTGAAAGCTGCAGTTTTGTCTCATTATCATAGACCACATGTAATTTAATCTTTTCTGCTGTTTTTATCTTCTCTGATTTCTGGCAGGATGCAAGCGGGGTAATCATAATCATTGCTAATAAAAGCATGGCTGCTATTCTTTTGAAGATACACTTTCTCATATTAATTCTGGTGCCAGAGGAGAGAATCGAACTCTCATGGAGTTACCTCCGAGGGATTTTAAGTCCCTTGCGTCTACCAGATTCCGCCACTCCGGCGCTAACAACTAATAACTGTTTTAATGGAGGCGGCGAGCGGATTTGAACCGCTGCATCGCA
>CAKKST010000367.1 GCA_919903585.1 Nitrospiria bacterium
ATAGTTCCTTTACTTGCATTAATAATCTGATGTGTTATTGCAAGGCCGAGGCCTGAGCCTTTATCCTTTGTTGTATAAAATGGATCAAATATATGCCTTATGTCTTCAGGGCTGATATAGGAATTGCTGTTGCTAAAATCAATCAAAATAGAGCTATCCTTTAACTTTGTGCTTATCCATATCCTTCCTTGTTTGTCAATAGCCTCAATAGCGTTCATTAAAATATTAATAAAGGCCTGATAAAGCCTCTCGCCCTCTGCTACCACCTCTGGCAAAGATTCATCATATTTCTCAATAATCTGAATATCCTTTTCTATAATATAATATCTTGATAACGTCACAGCATTGTGGATGGTCTCGTTAATATCGCACAATTTCTGCTGGGCCCTGCCGGGATTAGCAAGGTTCAGCAGATTCTCTACAACAACATTTAATCTATCAACCTCGCTGATAATAGTATTTATGTATTTTACCCTCTCACTACCCTTAAATTCCTCTGATAAAAGCTGGGCCAGACCCTTTATTGCGCCGAGTGGATTTCTGATCTCATGGGCAACCCCTGCTGCAATACTGCCGATGCCTGCAAGTCTGTCTGCCCTTTGCAGTTGATTATGTATCTCCTTTATTCTTGATAAATCTTTAAAGTTCACAACAATACCTGTCAGTACGGCATCCCTGTCTTTAAGAGGAGATATGGTAACTCCGAGGGTAATATTCCTGTTGTCCCTTGTAGCTATATCTATCTCCTCAGAGGAATAGACGCTTCTCCCTTCCAAAGAGTCATAGATCATCTTTTTAAAAACACCAAGCCCACTTTCACCCCCTTTACCCCCCTTTAATTCCCCCCTTAGTAAGGGGGGAGACAAGGGGGGTATATCCTCTATTCTTTTGCCTATAAACTCCTCTGCTTCATATCCAAGTATCACCTCTGCGGAGGAATTTATAGTTGTTACAATTCCATTGCTGTTTATTGTGATAACACCTCCCGACATACTCTCCAGTATATCAATATACTTATTCATGGATGTAACCATCATGCTAAAATCCCTGCCGAGGATGTTATCCGGCACAACCTCTCTATCAGATGACGGCTGATGGCTGACGGCTAAAGACTTTAATATCCTCTTTATTGGCAGGAGGATGGAATAGGCAAGGATAAGGCCGGTAATTATTGCTGTTAGTGTGCTGACCAATAAAACAATATTTACATTGCCTCTTGCAGATGTTATTTCAGATATGGGAATAATATTTTTGTTTAGACTGGTAAAGATAATATCCTGCACAATATAGGCAGCGCCAAAGGCAAAGAGGGCAAGAAATGCTGGAATAAAGATTATTAGGCTAAACTCTATCCTCTTTTTTGACAGGTAAAGGAACTTATTTTTAATGGTCTCAAGAAATTTTGTGTTCATTGCCATTAATCTTTATATTTTGTAGGGCAGATCTTTTGTAGGCACGGTTTAAACCGTGCCTACATAGTAGGGGCGGATCGCGAGCCGCCCTACAGCCCTGCCCTACCACCCTTCATATCCAGTTGTCTGGGATGATACCTTACCAGTATTTGGATCGTATTTAAACCTATTATTAAATGGGTCTATGGGATAGCCCTCATTGTCTAAGGCATGATCCTTTAAATACTCCCCTTTAAATATTGTATCTTCCCTGTATGGCTGGATATATTTCTTTGTTATTAATTCCCGCAGGTCTTTTGGATATTCGGTGTTGTGCATTTTATATAAGTCCAGCGACATTCTTATGTTATTCAGGCCTGCCATAAGGGCAATCTCCTGCGACTCTCTGGCTATGCGATAATATCTTGGAATAAATACCCCTATAAATACAGAGACAATTAAAACAACTATTACTGTATCTATAACGCCAAGACCTTTTTGATAAGACATAATATTCGCCTTTAGCCTTTAGCCTTTAGCCCTTAGCCTTTGGCCTTTAGCCTTTCGCCTTTAGCACTATCCTTTCATTAATGAAATCATATTCCACATGGGCAGGAATATACCCAGAGCTAAAAAGAGGACCATACCGCCAATAATCACTATGAGTATCGGCTCTATTAGGGTAGAGAGATTTTTGATTGCATATTCCACTTCCGTATCATAATAATCAGATATCTTCACCAGCATATCATCCATATTTCCTGTCTCCTCACCTACTGCCATCATGCGGGTAACTATCGGCGGAAAGACCTTGCTTACGCGCATGGGCTGAACCAATCCCTTTCCGCCCCTCGCGCTGTCCCTTACATTATCAATAACCCTTGATATTACCTTGTTTCCAATGGTTGCAGAGACAATATCAAGGGTCTGTAATATAGGCAGACCGCTCCTGTTTAAGGTAGCAAATATCCTTGAGAATCTTGACATCGCTAACTTTAAAAATATGGGTCCAAAGATCGGCAATTTTATTTTAATATTATCCCACTGCAGCCTTCCTGCCTCGGTATTTATATACCAACGTATCCCAAAGATCAGGCCGGCAAAAGAAGCAATAATAAGATACCAGTAATTTTTAATAAATTTATTGAGCCATATTAATACACGAGTAGGCATTGGAAGGGTGCCTTTAAAATTTGCATAGATTTCTACAAACCGCGGCACAACAAAGGTCATAAGTACAACAAAGGCAATGGCTGTTGCTGCAATAACAATTATAGGGTATCTTGTCGCTGCCTTTACCCTCGCACGGGTCTCTGCCTCGTGCTCTGCGAGGAATGCAAGGCGGTTTAGTATCTCATCTAACACACCGCCTGCCTCGCCTGCCCTTATCATATTTACATATAAGCTGCTGAATACCTTCGGATGCCTTTCAAGGGCATCGGCAATGGTGCTTCCTCCCTCCACATCCTGTTTCACCTTTGCAATAACCTTTTTTAACCGTGGATTTTCTGTCTGTTCTATCAGGGTTTCAAAGCTTGCAATAAAAGGCAGGCCTGCGCTGATTAATGTTGCGAGCTGCCTGCTGAAGATGATCTGGTCCTGTGGTGTAATCCTTGTGAATTGCTGGAGAAATTCTGGTGAGAATATCCCTTCTCTTTCTTCTGTAATAGAGACAGGTATATAACCGAGGCCGTCTAATTGGGTAGCAACAAGCTCCCTGTTTACGGTCTCTATTGTCCCTTCAAAGAGGGCGCCAAATTTATCCCTCGCCTTATAATGAAAAAGCGGCATAAATTAAATATACCAGATGGCTACAGATATGTCAAAGTTGTTGGAAAATAAGGATAAAAGGGAAGGATAAAGAAGGATAAAAATGGGGGACGAAGAATGTAGGGGCGAGGCGATGCCTCGCCCTCTTTGGGCAACCCAACGGGTCGCCCCTACTCCTCAATCTCCTGAGTTATTCTCATGACCTCTTCAAGTGTTGTGATTCCTTTTATAGCCTTTTCAAGGCCCTCCTCCCTTAAACCAATAAAACCTGATTTAAGGGCAGCAGCCCGTATAGTTGTAGATGATGCCTTTGCAATAATCAGATTTCTTATAGCCTCATCAATTGCCAATACCTCATATATAGCAATCCTTCCTGAATAACCTGTGCCCCTGCACTCATGACAGCCTTCACCCTCTACAAAGGTAATGTCTTTCATCTCTGAGAGCCTCAATTCTTTTATAAGCTCCGGTGAAGGCTTATATACCCTTTTGCACTTCTGGCAGACCTTTCTCAACAGGCGCTGGCCGACTACTATCATAAGAGACGAGGCAATGAGGAAAGGCTCCATCCCCATGTCAATAAGTCTTGCCACTGCCCCCGGCGCGTCATTTGTGTGTAAGGTTGAAAATACCAGGTGGCCTGTTAAGGCCGCCTGTATTGCAATGACTGCTGTCTCCTTATCCCTGATCTCGCCGACCATTATTATATCAGGGTCCTGCCTTAATATAGAACGTAGGCCGTTTGCAAATGTAAGACCTGCCTTTGGATTTATCTGCACCTGATTCACAGTCTTAAGCTGGTATTCAACAGGGTCTTCTATTGTTATTATATTTTTTTGCTTTGAATTTATTGTGCTGAGCGCAGAATAAAGGGTAGTTGTCTTACCGCTGCCCGTCGGCCCGCTAAGGAGTATAAATCCATAGGGTTTTGTAATCATCTTTTTAAATTTATTCAAACCTGTTGTGGAGAATCCCAGTTCGTCAAGGCCGGGGAGGATAGAGCTTTTATCAAGGAGCCTCATAACGACCTTCTCGCCAAAGATAGTTGGAAGGGTTGAAACCCTGAAATCAAAATCCTTCTCGCCTATCTTCATCTCAAATCTTCCATCCTGAGGCAGCCTCTTTTCTGAAATATCCAGATTTGACAATATCTTTATCCTTGAACTAATACCTGCCTGAAGGTGTTTGGGGGGCGACATTACCTCATGTAAAATCCCATCAACCCTGTATCTGATCCTCAGGCTGTCCGCCTCAGGCTCAATATGTATATCACTTGCGCCATCGCGCACTGCCTGAGTAATTACCATATTTACAAACTTTACCACAGGGGCGTCTTCAGCGGCTGCTTCAATCGTTACTGGTGGTCTCTCTGTAACATCTTCTGTTACCATCTGAGCAGAAAAATCCTTCATTGCCTCCTGCATTGATGCAGTAACTGTGGTGAAACGCTCTATTGCCCTTAAGACATCCCTCTCAGTACTGACTACTACCTGAATATCACAGCCTGTCATACGCCGTATATCATCTATTGCAAAGACATTCAAAGGGTCAACCATAGCGAGGGTGATAATATTCCCCTTCTTATATAATGGGATTACCTGGTATCTTCTCGCTACAGTCTCTGGTATCATCTTTACGATCTGCGGGTCTACAATTATATTATCAAGGTTCATGTGTGGGATGCCCATCTGCTTGCCCAGAACCTTTATAATATCTTCTTCTGTTACATAGCCCATGCTACGAAGGACAGCGCCCAGCCTACCGCCATGGAGCTTCTGCTCGGCAAGGGCCTTCTCAAGCTGATCGCGGGTAATAATGCCCTCGGCTATCAGCATCTCGCCGAGCATCTTCTTTTTTTGCAAAGGTACTGCCATGGAATCAGACCTCTATTTAAATGGCTAAAGGCAAACGGCTAAGGGCAAAAGGTTAATTTGTAGGGCAACCCTTTAGGGTTGCAAGGCTAAAGCCTTGCCCTACCAGCCCTTCGCCTTTAGCCTTTAGCCATTTGCCTTTAGCCATTTGCCACATATTTATAACTTATTGTTTTTAAAATAGTTTACTGCCTTTTTAAGCCCCTCTTCAATAGAGACCCTCGGCTCCCACTCGCATTCTTTGCTAATTTTACCATAATCAAGCACACTTCGCAATTGCTCGCCCTTCTTCTCTGGGCCGTGTATCTCCTTAACATTAGCCCCTGTTATATCAACAAGATGCCTGAAGAGCTCATTCACCGATGCCTCCCTGCCTGTGCCGACATTATAGGCATCAGCAGTCCCTTTCTGCATAACAGCCATGTTCGCCTCTACCACATCCTCTACAAATACATAGTCCCTTGTCTGATTTCCATTGCCATTTATAACAGGCTGCTCGCCATTTAACAGCTTATTTGCAAATATGGCAACCACACCTGCCTCTCCAAAGGGATCCTGCCTCGGGCCGTATACATTTGCATACCTCAGGTTCACATAATCAAGGCCATAATTGATCTTATAGTAATATAGATACTTCTCCCCTGTGAGCTTTCCAATACCATAGGGGCTCACAGGCCTTAACGGGTGATTTTCAGTTGCTGGAAAAGATTCCTGCTCACCATAGATTGCACCGCCTGATGAGGCAAATATTACTTTTCTTACACTGTATTTAATACAGCATTCAAGGAGGTTTATCATGCCGAGGATATTCACCTCTGCATCATAAACAGGATCAGAAACAGACTTTCTTACATCTATCTGGGCAGCATGATGATTGACCAAGTCAGGTTTCTCTTTCTTGAATATCTTCTCCAGTTTTGATGAACATATATCCACTTTATAAAAACCTGCCTTTTTATTAATATTTCTTTTTTTGCCTGCAACAAGGCTATCTACAACGACAACCTCATGCCCCTCTTCAATAAGTCTATCCACAATATGCGAACCAATAAACCCTGCACCGCCGGTAACAAGTATCTTCACAATTATCCTCCTCCAAAAGTCTGTAAGTATTAGCTCATATAATTACGCCGCTATCCGTCTTTTTTCATGCGGCTTGATGCCTTCTATAATCCTTTTAGATTTCAATTTGGCTTTATATAAATCATAATCTGCCTGAAGATTCAGCCAAATATCAGGCGAAGTTCCAAAATATCTGGCAAGCTTCAGCGCCATCTCCGGACTTATGCTTCTTTTGCAGTTTACAATTTCATTAATCGTCCGAAAAGTGGTTTTTAGCGCCCTTGCCAGCTCTACCTGTGTGAGATGGTGCGGCAACATAAAATCCTCGCGCAATATCTCACCTGGGTGAGTAGGCATCCTTTTAAGTTCATAACCTTTCATAGAAAACCTCCCTTAATGATAATCTCTTATCTCAACTTCGTAAAGTTTTGTAGGGGCGGGTTTCAAACCCGCCCCTACAAAACTGAATTTAAATACTATCCTATACTGATCATTAATCCTAATGCTATATTTACCTTTTAGATCGCCTTTCGATGCCTCCAAACGGTTGCCAGTCGGTGATTTCAAATCCTGCAGTGTCTTTGCCCTGTTTAGATAATCAAGCTTTCTTAAGGCTGTATTGATAATAGTTGATGGCAACTTCCTGCTTACACCGAGTACAAAAAGCCTTTCCGTTTCCTTATCGGCGAAGCTGATTATCATATTGAACAGTATAACACATAAGGTTATAT
>CAKKST010000368.1 GCA_919903585.1 Nitrospiria bacterium
CGATATAATCTACATGCTTGCAAAGGCATTGAGTGTTCGAATAAACAAAAACATTGCATCGGATTTATATAACACACTGCTTACAGAGACAGGGTCTTTCAGATATTCCAATACCAATGCAAATGTATTGCGGAAGGCGGCAGACCTTATTGATGCAGGGCTTGATCCATGGAGGCTGAGCCAGCAGGTATATGAGACAAATTCATTTAACCGCTTAAAACTTCTGGGGATGCTGCTTCATGACATGGAGACTGACAGCAGCGGGAAGATTGCATGGATAAAGGTGACCGCAGGGCATTACGCAGACACAAATACTACTGTGGAGGATGTGGAGGATTTTATAAATTTCCCCCGTTCTATAAAAGGGGTGGAGATTGCCATACTCTTCAGGGAATTAAACACTGATTCATATAAGCTAAGCCTCAGGTCAAGGGGTAAGATAGATGTAACTAAAATAGCGCTGAGGTTTGGCGGAGGCGGACACAAATACGCTGCAGGCTGTGTTGTAAACGGGGCATTTGATGAAATTAAGGAGAAGGTCTTAAAGGCAGCAGTAGAAGAGGTTGAGAGGGTGGTATCTAAAAAGCAGAAGGCTGTGGTAGTTTAATTGTAGGGGCGGGGTTACCCCGCCCCTACAATTAATTTAATATATGGACGGTTTCTTAGTAATCAATAAACCAAAAGGCTGGACATCAGCAGATGTGGTAAATAAGATAAAGAGGATATTAAAGGTAAAAAAGGCAGGCCACCTCGGGACACTTGACCCAGATGCGACTGGTGTTCTTCCTGTAGCGCTCGGTAAGGCAACAAAGGTTATACCTTATATAAATGAAGGCGATAAGGGGTACATGGTGGTGATGAAGTTAGGTGAAAGCACAGATACCCTTGATGCCTCTGGAAAGGTAATAGAAAAGAGAGAGATTCCTCCTTTAGATGAGGAGAAGATAAAAAGAGTATTTAAGGAATTCACCGGAAAGATTTCTCAGATACCCCCTGCATACTCTGCAGTAAAGGTAAGCGGTGTGAGGGCATACGAACTTGCGAGAAGAGGGGAGGCTGTTAAACTTAAACCGCGAGAGATTATTATTAAGGATATTAACCTGATAAAGAAGGAGATGCCTTATATAACCTTTGATGTGTTATGTTCAAAAGGTACTTATATCCGCACCCTCTGTCAGGATATTGGAGAGAGGCTGGGTACAGCGGCGCATATGTTTAGTCTGGTGAGAACTCATTCAGGCAGGTTCAGAATGGATGACTCTGTTAATATTGATGATATTGAAAAGGGGGATTTAAGCAGGATTATTTCTATAGATAAGGCTCTGGAATTCATGCCGCGAATTACGATTATTCCAGAGGCAGCAGAGAAGATAAAGAATGGTATGCCGGCAGCAGCAGGATGGATTAAAGATGCCCCGGCCAGATTTAGCTCTAATGAAAAGGTAAGGATATATTCAGATGATATGCTTCTTGCCATCGGCACAGCAAGATATGATAGTTCACATACAGGCAGCCTGATGGCAAAAGAGGAAGTTATAAAGATTGAGAGGGTGATGATGTGATGGAAGGAGGTGAGAGTATGAAATTAGTGAAGGAAAGAAAGCAGGGAATAATTACTGAGCACAGGATTCATGAGCAGGATACAGGCTCCCCGGAGGTGCAGATAGCTCTTTTGAGCGGGAGGATTGCGTATCTTACTGACCATTTTAATGTGCACAAAAAGGACCACCATTCAAGAAGGGGGCTCTTGATGCTTGTCAGCAGGAGGAGAAAGCTGCTTGATTATTTGAAAAGAAACGATATGAACAGATATAAAGAGGTTATAGGGAAGCTCGGCATTAGAAAGTAACAAATATAAATTTATTCACCTAAGATAAGATTGGAGAAGATATAAAGATGGTAAAAAAAATTGAAACAGGGTTTGGAAGTTATAAGGTATCACTGGAACACGGGAGGATGGCAAAGCAGGCGCATGGTTCAGTTGTCGGCCGGTACGGCGATACGGTTGTACTCGCTACTGTGGTTGCCTCTGATGAACCAAGGAAAGGGATAGATTTTTTCCCCCTTACGGTTGATTATCAGGAAAAGGCATATGCAGCAGGGAAAATTCCGGGGGGATTTTTTAAGAGGGAAGGAAGACCAAGCGAGCGGGAGATACTTGTCAGCCGTTTGATTGACAGGCCTATCAGGCCGTTATTCCCGATTTCGTTTTTTAATGATACACAGGTGATTGTAACCGTGCTTTCTGTTGACCAGACGAATTCAACGGATTTCCTCGGTATAATAGCTGCCTCAACAGCGCTTACAATATCAGATATCCCGTTTAACGGGCCTGTTGGCGCGGTTAAGATAGGCAGGATTGAGGGGGAGTTTGTAGTCAACCCAAGTTATACTGAGCTTGAAAGAAGCGACCTGAATCTGATAGTTGCCGGCACAAGAGATGCGGTAATGATGGTTGAGGGCGGTGCAAATGAGCTTTCCGAGGATATAATGCTTGAGGCAATTAATTTAGCCCATAAAGAGATTCAGAAGGTGATTGATATACAGTTGGAATTACAGTCCCTTGTCGGCAGGAAGAAGATGGAGGCAGAGCCTCTTGCAATCAACAAAGAGTTAGAAGATCAGATAAAGAAGCTGGCGCTGGACAGGATTCGCGAGGCAATACTTATACCCAACAAGGCGTCAAGGCAGGAGCATATTGATAAGATTCTGGATGACCTCCACCTTCATTTGAAGAAGGACGAGGAGGATATAACAAAGGAGATAACTATCATCTTCAACGAGATTGAGAAGAATGAAGTGAG
Source organism: Nitrospiria bacterium (assembly GCA_919903585.1). Classification (GTDB taxonomy): domain Bacteria; phylum Nitrospirota; class CAKKRA01; order 9FT-COMBO-42-15; family 9FT-COMBO-42-15; genus JACPZJ01. The sequence goes on from CAKKST010000368.1 coordinate 2,805, forward strand.
GGGGATGATTTTAGATAAAAATATACGGGCTGACGGAAGAAAGCACAATGAGATCAGGCCGATTACCTGCGAGGTAGGCGTCCTTCCGAGGACGCACGGCTCTGCCCTCTTTACAAGGGGGGAGACCCAGAGCCTCTCTGTTGCCACTCTCGGGACAGCGCTGGATGAGCAGAGGATAGACGCGCTGGAGGGTGAGTCTAAAAAGACCTTTATGCTTCATTATAATTTCCCGCCATTTTCTGTCGGCGAGGTGAAGGGACTAAGAGGCCCCAGCCGCAGAGACATAGGCCACGGCGCCCTTGCAGAGAGGGCATTAAGGGCAGTTATCCCGTCAAAGGATGATTTTCCTTATACCCTGCGGGTTGTATCAGATATCCTTGAATCAAACGGTTCTTCGTCGATGGCAACGGTGTGCGCCGGCACACTTTCCCTGATGGATGCAGGCGTTCCCATCAAGACCCCTGTGGCAGGGATTGCCATGGGCCTGATAAAAGAAACTGAAAAAATAGTTATCCTTTCTGATATTTCGGGGCTTGAAGACCATCTTGGCGATATGGACTTTAAGATCGCAGGGACAAGCAAGGGCATTACCGCAATCCAGATGGACATGAAGATAGCAGGCATAACTAAGGAAATAATGGCCACAGCCCTTGGGCAGGCGAAAGAAGGAAGATTATTTATCCTTGACAAGATGCTTGAAACAATAGCAGCGCCCCGCACAAACCTTTCAGCGCATGCGCCCCGTATTGTTACAATGAAGGTAAAACAAGAGAAGGTCAGAGAGGTAATAGGACCGGGCGGCAAGGTAATCAGGGGTATTGTTGAAAAGACAGGCGTTAAGATAGATATAGATGACAGCGGGGTGATATCTATTGCCTCTGCAGATGAAGAGGCAGTAAGGGCTGCAATGGAAATAATAAATCAGATAACAGCAGAGGCAGAGATTGGCAAGATATATCTTGGCAAGGTCAGGAGGATCGTGGATTTTGGAGCCTTTGTGGAGATAATTCCAAATACAGACGGCCTTGTGCATATCTCCCAGCTTTCAGAAGAGAGGGTAAAGAATGTTACAGATGAGGTCTCTGAGGGTGATGAGATACTGGTAAAGGTTATTGAGATTGACAAGCAGGGCAAGATAAGGCTGAGCAGAAAGGATGCGCTCAGGGAGACGAGCGGAAAGCCTGAATTTGCAGAAAAAAGGACTGTGAGAAGGGCATGATTATACAATGGATAAATTCAGGAAGGTTGTTTTAGACAATGGCATCCGCATTGTAACAGAGAAAATCCCTTATGTAAAATCTGTTTCCCTCGGCCTGTGGGTAAATGCCGGTTCAAGGAATGAGAATGAGAAAGAGAGCGGCATCTCTCATTTCATTGAACATATGTTTTTTAAGGGAACCAGCAGGAGGAGCGCAAAGGATATTGCCATTACAATGGACTCTATCGGAGGCGAGCTCAATGCCTTTACCTCAAGGGAGGCAACCACATACTACTCAAAGGTGCTTGACACCCACCTGAGAGAGGCTGTAGGCCTCCTTTCCGATATATTTTTAAATTCCCTCTTTGATGAAAGAGAAATAGAAAAAGAAAAACAGGTCATACTTGAAGAGATAAAGATGGTAGAGGACACGCCTGATGATTATATCCATGACCTGTATACACATATCGTATGGCCAAAACATTCGCTCGGCAGGTCCATCCTTGGAAATCTTGATACGGTTGCAAAATTTAAACGCAAGGGTTTTATAAACTATCTTGATAAAAACTATTGCCCAAAGAATATAGTAATAGCTGTTGCGGGCAACTTTGATTTTAAGAGGCTTATCAGTCTCCTTGATAAAAATTTCGGGAAATTAGAGAGGCCCGAGACTATTAATTTCAGCTCCACGCCTGAGATTAAGGGAGGGATATTTGTCAAGAAGAAGAAGCTTGAGCAGATACATATATGTCTTGGCACAAGGGGACTCAGCCATGTGGATAAAGACAGATACGGTCTTTATGCATTAAACACAATGCTCGGCAGCAGCATGAGTTCACGGCTGTTTCAGGAGATAAGGGAAAAGCGCGGACTGGTATATTCCATCTATTCTTATATTGCCTCCTTCAGGGATACAGGACTCTTTACAGTCTATGCCGGCACAAGCCATTCGTCTGTCCTTGAGGTGATCCGTCTTATTCTAAGGGAATTCAGGGGCATGAAGGAAAAGAAGACGTCGCCATCAGAGTTGAATAAGGCGCTGGAGCATATGAAGGGGAGTCTGATGCTCAGCCTGGAGAGCACAAGCAGCAGGATGAGCAAGATAGCAAAGGATGAGATATATTTTAACAGATACATCAGTTATGAAGAGATAATAAGGAATGTAAACAAGGTTACTGCAAAACAGGTCCAGCGCATTGCAAATGAGATATTTGACAGGAAGGCGCTTACATTAACAGCAATTGGAGACTTATCAAAAAATGATATTGATGAGGATATATTAAGATGTTAACACTGCCTCATTTTTGAGGATGGCATCTGAAACAGTTATCAATCGGAAAGGCGACCTTTCCATGACATACAGCGCAGAACCCTCCTGAGAATATTCCCTCCATTGTCATCTTGCTCTGGCCTGCCTGCATAAGAAATATATCAATGTGGCAGTTGTTGCAATCAAGCCATATTGTATGTGCATAGTGCGGGAACATTGCATCAGGCATGTTTTTGCCTTTATAAAGGAGATTTAGCCTTAATGGCGTTCCAGTCTTGGCCTTTGGATCAAGCGTATCTTTTGGGCTTATAGAGCCATTCACAAGCGCTGCTATCCAGTCTATATTACCCTTATTGTCCTTTGGCAATGCCTGCGCCGCCTCATCACTGCCCTTCCATGTCAACGGGTCTGCACCGGCCTTTTCCATGGGCTTAGGCAGCGTCTTGGCATTATTTACAATCTTTGAATGACACCTTGGGCAGGCATCAAAGTTTACCGGCCATGCAATTGTTCCATCATGACATTTCCCGCAAAATTCACCTCTCAATATCTTAGCCATTGTAATATCATTCTCGCCCTTTTTCATTTTAAAGATAGCAGGATGGCATACCTTGCATTTGAATCTTATTCTATGAAACCAGTGCGGGAATACAGGGGGCGGCAGTCTACCGGGTTCTTTAAAATATCTGTCCAGTACAATATCGCCGATAATGCCCGGTGTTGTTGCGACTGGTATAAGGAGTGCGATTGAAAAGATAAAAAAGAAGATAAGAATGGGCTTGATTTTCATGGTTTATTTTTGCATAATTGCAAGGCTTGGTCAAGAGAAAGTAAACCCCGTTAGAAATATTTAAGTTTACTGTGGAAGTAAAATTTCTGATCTAACGTGGTAAAGAGGAAATATTTTTATGTATTATAAAAATATAACGAGAAGAGGCTTTCTCAGGCTTATTGGTTCTTTAGGCATTCTTATAGGCAGTACCCGATTAAGCGAGGCTGCACAGGCAGTAGAATGTTTGCCATCATCAAGCCACAGCAGGCAGACCATGCTTGCCGTCACTCATGCAGTAGTGCCAGGCGCTGAAAACTCACCAGATAAATCAGCAGGGGCAGCAGATGCCTGTGCCCTTGATATAATCTACGACCCATATTATGGCCTTGAGCCTTATATCGCCCTCCTTGTAATAAGCATTGACTGGTCAAGTATTATAAGATACGGCCGTCTTTATAAAAACCTCAGTTTTGACAAGAGGACATATGTCCTACAGTTAAAAGAAGAAGGAAGCTGGTTTTTAAAAAAAGGTTTTAAGGGGATTATCATCTTAACAAAGATTGCCTTTTACGGGGGATATAAAAATAGCATTGGCCTGGAATATATTGGCTTTCCCGGGGCGAATCCAGGGTATTATGATTTTTCACACGACAAGGTCTTTGCAAGAGAGAAAACTGTAGACGGGAATTTAAAGTAAATGCGCGAGTTTTTTGATGTCTGTATAATTGGTTCTGGCTTTGGCGGTGCAGTTTGCGGTGCAAGGCTGAGTGGAGCAGGAAGGACAACACTGATATTAGAGCAGGGAAACCGCTGGGATAAGAATACCTTTCAGCAGACGCAGGACATAAGGTATCTTAAACAGATTTACGAGGAGTTTGAAGGGGATGGAATTAAGGTTTCTGCGGGAAAGGGAGTTGGCGGCGGATCGCTGATCTACAGCAATACCTCACTCCGTTCTCCCTCCTCAGTATTTGAGCAGAAGGATAAGGATGGAAGGCGGCTATGGCCGTCAATATATACCAGAAAATTACTGAATCCGTATTATGAGAAAGTAGAAAAAAAATTAAATGTAAAACAACTCCTCTGGTCAGAGGTGCCGAAGAAGGACGGCATATTTGCAAAGGCATGTGATGCTGCTGGATACACCTGCGACAGGCTGCGTGTGGCTATAGTGAACTGCAGGAACTGCGGCTTCTGCCATACAGGCTGCAAGTTTGACAGAAAACAGAGCCTTATCTTGAACTACATCCCAGAGGCAGAAAAGAACGGCGCCAAGTTTAGGGCAGGGTGCAAGGCGCTCTTAGTTAAAAGAAGCGAAAAAGGTTATATAGTAGTTTATAAAGACTTAAAAAGCGGGTTGCTAAACGAGGTCTCATGTAAGACAATAATAATTGCAGCAGGTGCAATCCAATCCCCCGCCTTAATGCTCAGGTCTAAAGAATCTCTTAATAATCTTAGCGGCCATATTGGAAAGAATCTATCAGCAAATGGAGATATGTTTTTGGCAGGGTATCTGCCGAATGAAGATTGCGAGGTCTATAAAGGCAAGGCACAGGGCTGTGTTACCTATGCCTTTTGGGAGGAGGGTTTCGTATTACAAGGCATGGGTATGCTGCCAATCAGCGCAACGGTAATAAACAGAATAAGATTTAAAAACGCCAAGAGACCCTTTTATTGGGGCATTGAGATGAAAAGGGTTATGAAGGAATATGGAAAGCATCTCTTAGGCATTGCTATTATCGGCCTTGATGGGAGTGACGGCAGTGTCTTTCTTGATGAGAATGATAATATAAAGCTCAACTGGTCAATGAGCGACAAAAGCAGAAAGGTTTTTGATAAAGCAATTGCAAGGGCAAAGGAGATAGTAGAATCCCTTGGCGGAGAATTGCTCATCACTGAGCCTTATCAGGAGAGAGGGGAGGTTGTTACAGTTCATCCCCTCGGCACATGCAGGATGGCAGAAAATATTACAGACGGTGTTGTTGATGCCAACTGTCAGGTCTTTGGCAATCCCAATTTATACATAGTTGACGGAAGTGTTATACCATCTCCCCTCGGCGTGAACCCGTCCCTCACAATCGCCGCAGTGGCAGAGAGGGTGTCGGATTATATTGCCGAGAATTTTCAGGGATAACGCAAAAATAATTAAACCAAAAACAAATTACACTTTACTTTAGGTTTAACTTAAAGTATACTTTAAAGGGTCTTCGCGTAATTGAGTGGGTTAATTTTACCCCTTTTCCCCTCTTTGTAAAAGAGGGGTCAGGGGAGATTTTATAAATCAAAGCACATTCCATAATGTCATTCCCGCAACGTTTCTGAGCGGGAATCCACAACTGGATTCCTGCTAAATACACGCAGGAATGACATACTTACAACCCTTTTTCCTAATACTGCTATTATGCCAAATTTCTTTGCCTTATTCAAAACCTTTTTTCCTTTGATACAAGAGGGCGAATACAAGATTCGCCACTACTGTAGGGGCGAACTTTATGTCCGCCCTTCTTATCCGTGGTTATCTGTTAAAAATTACCCACACTTTTACGCGAAGAGCCAAAATATATAAAAACGGAGACAAGCAGAATAAAGTAATTGACAATAAAGTAATTAAGTATTACAATTTAATTAAGTAATGATTTAATAGAAAGGTAAGGTAATATTAAAATGAGAACCGCAGCAGTAAAGATTACAAGGAAAGGACAGGTTACCATCCCAAAGGAAATACGGGATAGGCTTCAGTCCCGCGCCGTCTATTTTGAAATAGTGAATGATACAGTTGTTGTAAAGGCAGTGAAGGATGCAGCCGGCTCATTAAGCGAATACGCTAAAAATGTGAAGCCCGGGACATCAATGAAAAAGATAAAAGAAATGGCATGGGAGGAGGCTATTCGTGAGAAAACCCGCAAGAAGTCTGCCTGATGCCAATATCATAGTCCGCTATCTTGTTAAGGATAATATTACCCTTTATACAAAGGCAAAAGACTTCTTTGATAAGGTCAGGGACGGCAGCGAAAAGGCTGTTATTCTTGAAAGTGTCATCGCAGAGTGTATCTATGTCCTAACAAAGATTTATCAGGTGCCGAAAGACAAGGCTTCTAACAGCCTAATTGACATTCTGCATTATAAAGGAATTGCGAATGATGACCAGAAGGAACTCATTCGTGCCTTGACCCTTTTTTTGCAAAGGGGTATTGATATTGTGGATTGTATTTTATGTGCAAAGGCAGTGGGTAGCGGCGATAACCTCTTTTCATTTGATGAAGAATTAAATAAACTCGCAAAACGGATATGAATATCTTCAATTTAAGAAACCATGATGAAAGAATGCAGATAGGATTGAAGCGGGGGGATAATTTATTTTATCATATGAACAAAAGATATGAGCATAATTATCAATAAAAGCAAAAATCTTGATCAAATTTATCAGCGCATAAAGGAAGCGCTCTCAGATGCGGAAATGATGATGGAAGGGGATAGAAAAAAATAGAAGGGCTTTTTGTTTTGAGGCAGGCAAGGGGAAACAGGAGTAAAGAGAGAAACATCAAAAAGCAGGACATGATACTATTGTCCCCGTCTGTTATTATTTGGTGCTGGTATTGAAGGGAAGGAGAAGAAGAAAATCTGGGATGTGTTCCGAATCAAATGAGGGAAATAAATGGATGGAACATTTGGCGTTTTTGAGAAATACCGGAAAACGACATATAAGCCAAAAT
>CAKKST010000369.1 GCA_919903585.1 Nitrospiria bacterium
TTATTGAGTCAAGCGATAAAAAGAAGAAGTGGGGCACTGTCGGCGTGTCAGAGAACATTATGGAGGCGAGCTGGCAGGCGCTGGTAGACAGCATAGAATATAAGCTAATGAGTTAAGGTGGTTCACGCTGAAAAATGCTTAGAGATAAATCTCCCCTAACCCCTCTTTGCTAAAGAGGGGAAAAACCACTCCCCCTTTGAAAAAGGGGGATACAGGGGGATTTGAGGATATAAAAAAGCCATGATAGAAGAAGAAGGGATTATAATCCAGACATTTGACAATAGGGCAAAGGTAAGGACAATAAGGAGCTCTGCCTGTGAGGGCTGTGCTGCAGCCTCCTTCTGCCATCCTGAAAAGGGCAGTAAGATGATAATAGAGGTCATCAATCCTATCCATGCAAAGGTGGGGGACAGGGTAAAGATCGGCCTGAAGCCAGGTGTCTATCTCAAAGCATCTTTTCTGATATATCTTGTGCCTATAATTGCCTTTATAATCGGCGCCATAATCGGAAAGGAACTTGCCGCCTCATTTTTGCATACAAATGACCCAGACCTGTGGGCAATAATCGGCGGTGCAGTCTTATTGATTCCCACCTTTATTGCAATGCGGCTTTACAACAGAAAGATAGAAAAGGACAAAAGCTATCAGCCTGTGATACTTGAGGTGATGTAGGTGTGGTAAAGCAGTTTCATTAAATTGTGAATTATTTGTACAGACTAAAGGTTCCTTCGGCGAATACGCCCCTTCTCAATAACAACTATAGAATTTGGTAATTCACTGTGTGGAATTGTTTCAAGTGCGCGTTTAAGGCGCACTACAGATTCCTGCTCGCTGTAATTTCCACCGCGGAAGAGTATCAGACCAGCCCCTTCAGTACGTTCTAAAACAAGAAGCCGTGGATAATCCAAATCAGCGGTGATTACAATCCGTTGTTCTTTTCTGGCATAATCTAAGATGGTTCTGTCTGAGGCTCTGTCTAATCCTGCATTAAGGGCATGAACTGCATCATGACCTTGGTGGTTAAGCCAGATAGCCAATTGTGGTGACAGTGGCATGTCAATGAGAAATTTCATCGGGAGAATTCCACTGTTTCTTCTTCCGCAAGAAAGGCAGCATATTGCAGGGCTTCATCAATATCCTCTGCCTCAATGTATGGATATGCCTTAAGGATTGTTTCTTTTGTTTCTCTAGAGGCTAAGAGCCCAAGTAAGCGCGAAACCGGGAACCGAAGCCCCCGAATGCATGGTTTTCCTGTGCAGACATTAGGGTCTACTGTAATGCGTTCAAGCTTCATGTTTTTTACCTCCTGATTAATATCTGTTCTTACACTTAGGGATAGTTATAGATACATTATACCTCTTTTTTCCCACTGTTTGCACACTAAATAAAAATAGATAACTTTATTTATTTTTCCTTAAAATCGCCGAGTAAAATTTCGCCTGACGCTACGGCTGACCCTGTGTGGGTTTATCCCGCATCGGGTCAAGCCGGTTGTTAACAGGAATTTTATTATGGTCATTGTAAATATTCTGATTCTTATTGGGCTTATTATCGGCATTGTTTTGTTGATTAAAAATATTCGGATTGGACTTGAGAGGGAGCGGTTTCTGGAAAAAATAATTGAATGCTTGCCAGAGAATATAGGCTGCAGAGATAAAGCTGAGAACAAGCCCGATGATTTTTAGACGAGTATTGCGCCGATCTAATTCTGCTTTTGCAGCTGCGGTATGTTTTGGGTTAGTGCCGTAT
>CAKKST010000370.1 GCA_919903585.1 Nitrospiria bacterium
TAATGTGGAAAGATTGAAGGTAGGAGAAAGCTTCTGGGGGGAGATAAAAAGGGAATAGTATGATATTATATTGCCATGATTGAATCAGAGGAATCCATAGCAGGCTTTACAGCGCTCGGTGAAAAAGGAAAAAAGGCAGAGGCAGTTGGAAAAGAAGCTGCTGAAGGATTTATCAGATATTATCAAACTGATGCAGCCCTTGATGAGCATTTGGCTGACCAGATAGTTTTGTATCTTTCAATGTGCAGGGAGAAATCTGTATTCACCACATCCTGTATTACACAACATTTAATGACGAATTTGTGGGCCGTAAGGCAATTTTATGAATTCAGTTATTCTGTTGATGGAGAGACAGGAGAAGCCGGGACTGTGAGAATTAATTAGGGTGTAGCGCTATAATAGAGGTAAACTTCTATGCGAGTATATGACATAATCTTAAAAAAGAGGAATGGTAATAGACTTACCAAAGAAGAGATCGCCTTTGTTGTAGATGGCTACACAAAGGGTGAGATACCTGATTATCAGATATCTGCCCTTTTGATGGCTGTCTATTTTCAGGGGATGGATGATGAGGAGACATCTGACCTTACAGAGGCAATGATGAAATCAGGGGAGGTCTACGACCTATCCGCTATCTCTGGAAGAAAGATAGATAAACACAGCACAGGCGGTGTTGGTGATAAGACCTCCATCATCCTTGCGCCATTGATGGCCTCTGCAGGCCTTGTTGTGCCGATGATGTCAGGCAGGGGGCTTGGGCATACAGGCGGGACACTGGACAAATTAGAATCCATTCCTGGTTTCAGAACTAATCTAACTAAAGAAGAATTTATATCTAACCTGAAAAAAATAAATGTAGCAATGACAGGCCAATCTGCCTCTATTGCACCAGCGGACAAAAAGATGTACAGCCTTCGTGATGTAACAGGGACAGTGGAATCCGTACCATTGATTGCAGCCAGCATAATGAGCAAGAAGCTCGCAGAAGGGATAGAAGGGCTTGTGCTGGATGTAAAGGTTGGGACAGGCGCCTTTATGAAGGATATTGATGATGCCAGAAGGCTTGCGAGGGCAATGGTGGATATTGGGAATTTGAAAGGTGTAAAAACCGTTGCCATCATTACGGCAATGGAACAGCCCCTCGGAAAGACAATCGGAAACAGCCTTGAGATAAAGGAGTGCATCTCTGCCCTTCGCGGCAAATGGCCAGAGGACTTAAAAAAGGTGACGCTGACACTCGGCGCATGGATGCTGAGGATTGCAGATGGGATATCCGGCCAGAAGGCAGGGGATATACAGCAATACAAAGAGAGGCTTGAAGGGCTTATTAATAATGGCGCTGCCTTTAAGAGATTCGTTGAGATGGTAGATGCCCAGTACGGTGACCCTGAGACAGCCTTTAAGCCAAGCCTTCTTCCATCTGCAAAGAAAATAAAACAGATAATAATTCAGAAAGAGGGATATATCCAGAGGATGGATGCAGAAAAGATCGGCATTGCCTCTATGATGCTCGGTGCAGGGAGGCAGAGGATTGAGGATAGCATTGACCATTCAGCAGGGATAATCCTAAACAAAAAGGTTGGTGATTATGTTAAAAGTGGTGAGCAAATCGCAATGTTTTATTACAATGACGATAAACGCCTAAAAGAGGCAGAGGAGGTATTTTTGTCAGGGATAGAGATAGGAACGGAAAAGGTGAAAACAAAAGACCTTATCCTTGAGGTCGTTGAATAAGGAAAGACGAGGTGTTACCATGACCATTCGTGAGCAGACAGAGGAGATAGAAAAAAAGACACTCCATCCAAAGGCATGCCTCAGCTCAAAGAGCAAGGGGAGACTTCAGCCTGAGGAAGATGGTGAGATAAGGACCTGCTTTCAGAGGGACAGGGACAGGATTATCCATTCCAAGAGCTTCAGGCGATTAAAATATAAGACACAGGTATTTTTAGCGCCCACAGGTGATCATTACCGCACAAGGCTTACCCATACCCTTGAGGTCGCTCAGATTGCAAGGACAATAGCGAGGGCATTGAGGCTTAATGAGGATCTAAACGAGGCCATTGCCCTCGGCCACGACCTTGGCCATACACCCTTTGGCCATGCAGGTGAGGCCTTCTTGGATGAGATAGTAAAAGGTGGCTTTAACCACTATGAGCAGAGCCTCAGAGTTGTTGATTTCATTGAGAAAGATGGTCATGGCCTTAACTTGACTATGGAGGTGCGGGATGGTATACTTAAACATTCAAAGGGCAAGGGTAATGTTTTCTCTAAGGGAGAAAAGGATAAGGCTGAGACGCTGGAAGGTCAGGTGGTAAGGGTTTCTGATGGCATTGCCTATGCAAATCACGACCTTGATGATGCCCTGAGGGCAGGCATAATAAAGGAAAAGGATATCCCGCCTCATATTATCAAGGCTATTGGTGATACGCACTCTAAAAGGATTGATACAATGGTCAAGTCAGTTATCTATGCAAGCCTTGAAAGGGACCTGACAGAGATTACAATGGCTGAGGATATCCTTTCAGTAACAGAAGAGTTGCGGGCATTTTTATTTAAAAATGTCTATGAAAGTGAAGTAACTCACAGGGAGTTTTTAAAGGCAAAAAAGATATTAAAAGACCTCTTCTCATATTATATGGAGCGCCCTGAGGAGGTCTTTTCTGAGATACCGAGGGAGCGGTTAGGGGATAATACAGAAAGGCTTGTGTGCGATTTTATTGCCGGCATGACAGACAGATATGCCCTGATGACCTATGAGAAGTTATTTTTCCCCCAGCCATGGCTGGTGATGTGAGATAGGGTCAGGGGCAAGTAGCAAGGGTCAGGCGGCATTCTTACCTTGACCCATGCCCCTGAACCCTTGCCCCTTTGTTTATGAGTGATACTTATGAACCGTATCAAAATTCTTGCAATGGATGACAGCCCCACTGTCCAGAAACTCCTAAAAATGGTGCTGGAGGAGGAGGGGTATGAGGTTATTTCAGCCTCTGACGGAATAGAGGGGATTGACAAGGCAAGAAAAGAGCGCCCCGCACTTATCCTCATTGACTTTATCATGCCTAAGATGAATGGCTATCAGGTCTGTAAGATCATAAAGGAAGACCCTGAATTAAAAGATATTCCAATAATACTTGTTACCTCTAAAGGCGATGAGGTTGGCGGAAAGTTTGTAAAGATGTTAGGGATTACAGAGTATCTTACAAAGCCATTCCAGCCGAATGACCTGATCTCAAAGATAGGCGAGATCGTTAGCAGAAATTCAAGCCTTAAAGATATTGCAATAAAGAGCCAAAAGACGGCAGAAGATATGCCTTCTGCCAGCGCTAATAACATTGGAGAGGGCATCTCTATCAATGAGATAGTTGAGCCATTGATAAGCGAACCTGAGTTAAGGGAAAAGAAGGGTGAGGGGGCAGAGAACATAGTTGAATTAGTAATTAGAGAGGTAATGGATGAGGTGATCTCTTATATTACCGAGACACTCCCTGACCTCCTGCGTGAGAAGATACTAAAGGTAAGGATGGATAATACGGAAGATGCTGTTGAGCTTAATAAGAAGAATATATTGTTACACGGCAATCTGTCTGTATTCAGGTTTCCTGATGTATTGCAGCTTATAGGGATACAGAAGTTAACAGGATGCCTTTCTCTTTTATCAGGTGAGAATAAGGTGAATATCTATTTAAGGAATGGGAGGATTGTCTTTGTATCTTTTTGGGATGATGCAAATGAGGCCCTCGGGGATGTCCTTGTTAATGCCGGCAAGCTGAGCAGGGTGCAGATCCAGCATTTTTTAAAGGAGAGGTATAATTTCAAAGAGGTCTTGATAAATAAGAGGCTGATCACCCTTGAGGAGCTAAGGGATCTGGTAAAGGGATACACAGAGGAATCCATGTATAAATTGTTTTCATGGATGAAGGGGAGTTTCCATTTTTCTGATGAGCTGATGCCGCGGGAGATAGAAGATATTGTTACAGAATTGTCCACAAATGATATCATCCTTGAGGGTGTAAGGAGGGTAGATGAATGGCAGTTGATTAACAAAAAGATAGGCGATCATGATGCAGTATTAAAAAAGCTCATTACAAATGCAGAGGAATTAGGGGAAATTACTTTAAGTGACAGGGAGTTAGAGATCCTTCACCTTGTTGACGGGAAAAGGGACATAAATAGTATAATAAAGGAAAGCCATATGAGCGAGTTTGAGGTCTGCAAGATATTATATGTCCTTCTGACTGCCAATCTGCTGACAGATGCCTCTGTTTCGCATAAGCCGTTAAGAAAGCAGCCGCAATATTTGTAGGGGAACGTTCCTTGACAGTATTAGATTCCTGTGATATATTTTATTTATTAACAGAAGGAAAATATCCTATTTTTTTATATAGTTATAATTAAGGAGGCGAGATGGGTAAGATATTGGTTGTAGATGACAGCTATTCAGAGCTTCAGCTGATCCAGTCGGCCCTTGGCGGTCTTGGCCATGATCTGGTAACTGCCATGGACGGTGAAGAAGGGGAGAGGATTGCGAGGAGCGGTAATATAAACCTGATAATCCTTGATGTCATCCTCCCAAAGAAGAATGGATTTCAGGTGTGCCGTGAATTAAAGAAGGATGACAAGTTTAAGCATATTCCTATTATAATGGTTACATCCAAGGATCAGGACAGCGACCAGTTCTGGGGGCTTAAACAGGGGGCAAATGAATATGTAAAGAAGCCATTTAATCCTGCTGACCTTGTAAAGCTTGTAAAGAAGTATTTAAGTTAACCGTAATTAGTGAAAGGATAATAATGAGGTTTTATAAAGGCATATTTTATACTTTCTTATTTGTTATATCGTTTCTTGTTATTGCAGCAAAAACAGGTTTTGCTGCAGAGGAACTAATATGGGGAGGAGAACGTTCAATTTATTATAGCGGCATTGGCAAAGTAGCAGATGAATTCTATAAGGCATCAGGGATAAAGGTAACAATAATACCCGGAGGCTGTCCGTTGGGGTCAAAAGGCGTGGCATTAGGCAAGCTTGATGTAGGCGGTCTTTGCTGTAAACCAAAGGAAGAGGAGATAACAAAATTAGGGTTCAAGATATTCCCGCTGGCTTATGATGCGTTAGTTATAATAGTAAATAATGCCAATCCCATAACAAACCTTACTATGCAGCAGGTGCGCGACATATTCGCAGGAAAGATAAAGAACTGGAAAGAGGTTGGAGGCCAGGACAGGCTGATAAAACTTGTTACACGGCTTCACTGCAAGGACAGGGAAGACAACTGGAAGCAGATATTAAGCACACCTGAACTCTTTGCAAAAGAAAAGAAGAATGTAGCAGAGGATCAGGAGGTACTTCTTGCTGTAAACAATGAGAAGGATGCTGTTGGCTTTATCCTTTTGAGCATGGTGAATAGGAGATACGCCAAGGTCTTAAATATAAATGGCATAACCCCTTCCCGCGAAAGTCTGATAGACCAGACATATCCATGGAAGATGACTGATTATATGGTTACAAAGGGCGAACCGACAGGCAATAAGAAGAAATTCATAGATTTCCTGTTCGGCGAAGGAAGGAAATATTTAAGTAAAGACCTTGCCTTTGTTGACGAGGTAAAACCTGTAAAGAAGAAGGCTTCAAAGGCTTTAAAGGAGAGGCCTGCAA
>CAKKST010000371.1 GCA_919903585.1 Nitrospiria bacterium
ATCAGGCAGAAAGCAGGCAGTTAATATCAGAATACTGCATAGACGACGGCTATAAATACCTTCTTAAATCTATCAATTCAGTGATTCATGAGTATTATGATTTACATGGAAAGGTTTCGCTGTCAACTGATTTGGCCATGCTTTATGCAAAAAGACAGTATCATCAGGAAACTATTGAGACGCTTAATAAGGCCGTTGAGCTGGCGCAAAACTCATATCCAATAAGGCTGTTCTGCGCCTTTATGGAGTCCGCAAAGTCTTACAGCATTATTAATGAGCATGTTCTGGCGGATAAGGCTATTTCAAATGCGCGTGAGGCTCTGCCTAAGATAAGCAAAGGCTTATTTTCGTTATATCCTGAATATTTAATTAGCATAGCAAGGATATGCTGTGAAAAGAATGAAAATAACAGGGCAATATTGCTGCTTGATAAGGCGTATGAACTTTCAGCAGAAGGCCTCCTGTTTCCACTTGATAATCGTTTGCTTGTAGAGTTAGCTGAGGCTTATTCTGATATTGGGCTGCTTAAAAAAGCAGAAGATGCTGCAAATAAAATTATTCCTGTTTATAAGACTTATAACATATATGGAAGTTATGTTTACTGCTCTGATATTGACAGGGTAGGCGCTACTGCCTATGTAGCGGGAAGATATGCAGAGATGGGCAGCACGAAAAGGGCTTATGAGCTGCTAAATGAGATAAATCAACAAACAAAGACTAAGAGCAAAGAAATAATTACAGCGTATGCCAAGCTAAAGGAATGGGAAAAGGCAATGAGCCTTACAGCAGCAGAAGAAGAATCAGAGTTTTTCTTGATAAATTGCCCTTATCTTGTTATTACAAAACATGCTGTTTCTGCAGGAAGAGGGGATGTTGCAGCAGATGCGCTTAATAAGATGGCAAGGGCTGTTGAGAACAATAATGATTCGCTTTATTGGAGAATTCCTGAATCTATAATAGAAACAGCCGATGAAGTTCTTTTGCTTGGAGATGATGATAACGCTATAAAATACCTGAAATATGCTGTTGAGAAATCACAAGCATTACTTGAAGATGGCGGGTCAATGTTTTATCCCACTGATTTAGCTAAGGCCGGCGCTGTATGGCTGAAGATGGGCAATATTTCTGAAGGCGTGGGATTATTGCATGAGGCGCTTGAACATATAATTACACAGAATGATGACTTTTTAAAAGGCAGCTCCCTGATTAATATTGCAGAGATATTTTTTAACAGCAATATTGCGATAAAAGAAAAAGAAAAGGAGTTATTAAGAAGGATTGTTGATTCATGCGAAGGGGAAAACTATGACATTTAGGCAGGGGTTAGGAGGGTCGGGGCGCGGCTTTGCAGATATCTAATAAATTTTTTGGATGAGGTTGATTTAACACAGGCTCTGTGGTAAAGTGAATATATACTAATGCAGAAAAGGCAATTATAGTAGCAGAAGATTTTATGAAGATTGGGGGAAGTAATTTGCTGAAATAAAATAGTAGGAGAAACAAAAAATGCAATTTACGCTCTTTAATAGAATATCATTTGAAATTACATATCCAATAGCATTAATTGAGGCAGTCTGTATTCAACATAACTTTTACAGAACTTATGACCTTGTAGAAAATAGAACTATCCGACTCGCAAATAAAATTGGGGCGCGAGGATTTCCTTTACAAGAGGCTCAGGGTGTAATTGACAAATATAATAATTTAAGTTTGCTGAATTGTGGGAATATAGATAAATTGTGGCTAAAACGACCGGAAGAAAGAAAAGCATATATAAAGGAATTTGCAAATACTGCCATTAATGCTCTTTGCAGAATAAATAGCATCTGTTTAACCAAAGCCACTAAAATATATCATACACTATATCCTCAAATAATACCTATGATTGATAACCAGCTTCAGGAAAAGTATAAAGAGATTTTAAAATCGGAAAATAGAGATTTTTCAATTTCACAATTATTTATAGATTTTTACCAAACTCTGTACGACAATAAAGAGAATATTGATAAAATTCATAATGTGATTTCTCAAAACAATATTGGGTTAAGCAAGGTTCGGGTTTTCGATATTATTTGGTGGTCATGTTTAAAATATG
>CAKKST010000372.1 GCA_919903585.1 Nitrospiria bacterium
CGTTTAACTACTTCATATACGCAATTATTGCGTTTATACCTCCAAATTGGCGGTATAGACACAATGCGGATACTACTTCTGGCTGAAGCGCCAGAAGTCCCCTGCTGGTGGTCTTGCTGCTACATGCTAAGCGAATTAAATCACACTTTTTATAGACTGTCAAGAAGATGATTAAACAAATAGATTATTTTGTTTCTATCCTGTCTGTAATCCACAGATACTATCTTACAAGCTCCTCAAACCTGTTGAGGCTCATATAAAAACCCTTACTAATTTATTCTTGCACAATCTTTTTGACAAAAATGTTCATATCCAATATTATATATATATTCTAATTGCTTTCGGATACAAACATGGCCTAAACAATTTTGAATAATTTGGAGGAAAAATGAATCAAAAACAATTATTGGAAAGAATCACTATTAATCCTGATGTAATGGTTGGCAAACCAACTATCAGGGGTTTGAGGATTACTGTTGAGCAGATTTTAAAGGCATTAGCTAAAGGAATTACTGTTCATGACCTGATAGAGGATTATCCTGAATTAGAACCTGAAGATGTTCAGGCTGTTTTACTATATGCAGCGGAATTGGTGAGCGAGGAGCAGGTTTTTGAAGTAGGCTCAGGTGCTTAAAAAATGGATACTCAAAAATTGAAGTTTTTAGTAGATGTCGGTGTTAGTAAGAAGGCGGAACAATGGCTTCAAAAACAAGGGTATGATACAAAGAATGTAAGAGACATAAATCCTCGGATGCTTGATAAAGAAATATTAAAAATAGCAGTTTCTGAAAAGCGGATGGTTATTACCATGGATAAAGACTTTGGTGAGTTGGTTTACAATTCAAAATTGCCGCATGGCGGAGTTTTATTGTTAAGGCTTGAAGAAGCACGGGCTGAGGAAAAAGTGGAAATTATTGAGAAAATTTTGGAGAAATATTCGGATAAGCTGTTTAATAATTTTTGTGTTTTTAAAGATGGAAGATTAAGGGTTAGAAAGTAACCTCCGATAACATGGCGGAAAAGACCAATGTCCAAGCCTTATGGCTTCTTTTGCAATGCAAAATGACAAGCGGTCATCGGCTTCGCCCCTGTCTGTCGAATAGGCAGGGTCGGTGCCGCTTGTCAGGCGGCTTTCTGGCTTTCGCCCAAACGCCCTTCGGGCACTTCGGCAAGCCGCAGCCCCGTTAGGCGCTCATTGGTTGTTAAGAGAAATGTATGGAAATAGAGGGAGTTAGATTTAAAATAGGCACAGGAGAGTACCGCTTTTCTGATCATGCCGTGAAAAGGATGATTAAACGGTCTATTGATAGAATTGAAATTGAAGAAGCAGTATTATCTGGTGAGATTATAGAAGAGTATCCCGATGACAAGTATTCGCCAAGTTGCCTTATTTATGGAAAGACAAAGGGTGGCAGGAATCTTCATATTCAAGCTTCACTCCCTCCATCGGTTGTTATTATCACAGCATATGACCCGGACGAGGCCGAATGGATAAATTATAGAGTTAGGAGGAAAAAAGAATGAAATGTGTTTTTTGTGGCGGTGAAACAAAGCAAATGTTGGTAACCTTCAGCTATGAGGAGGAAAACAGGTATTTTCTTGTTGAACATGTCCCTGCTGAGGTTTGTGAACGATGCGGAGAGAAGACATATTCCCCTGATGTTACCGATGAGTTATTGAAGTTTGCGAAAGACAAATTTAAGCCTGTTAAGAAACTTGAGGTGCCTGTTTTTGATTTTGCTGAAAGTAGTTGATGTTGGTGACCGATGGCGCATAACATGGCGGAAAAGACCAATGCCCAAGCCTTATGGCTTCTTTTGCAACGCAAAATGACAAGCTGTCATCGGCTTCGCCTCTGACCGCTTGTCGGCGCTGCGTCTTGCCGCATATTAAAAATTCTATTGCATAATAGCAAAAAACAGGATAAATTAAATTTGTCGGATTATTAAATGAAAAACTTCTCCCATCTTGCACCAACATATGATGATTGGTATCTGACGCCCCTTGGCAGTTTGTGCGACAAGTTAGAAAAAGAGGCGGTCTTTTCTCTTGCGGAGGTTAAGAAGGGCGAGGCTGCCCTTGATATCTCCTGCGGTACTGGCAATTATAGCCTTGAATTGAAAAGAAGGGGTGCGAGGGTAATCGGGTTAGACATATCTTCTGAAATGCTTTCCATAGCAAAGAATAAGGCAGAGAATGAAGGATTGAATATAGATTTTATACGAGCAGATGCAGCAATGCCCCCATTTAAAAATAATTCCTTTGACTTAATTACAAGCATACTCATCCTTGAATTTGCTGATAAGCCTGATAAGTTGATAGAATCATGGGGCAGGCTGCTTAAATCCGATGGCAGGATTGTTATCGGGTTCTTAAACAGATACAGCCTGTGGGCATTGAAGCGGGGGATTAAGGCAATATTTAAGGATACGATATGGAGGGATGCGAGATTTTATACAGAGGATGAGATGCGCAAATTCCTTATTAAGGCTGATATGAAACCCCTTGAGTCGCAGGAGGTCATCTATTTTCCTCCTTTGTCTAACAGGTTATTATTAAATATCCTGATGATAATAGAAAGGGTGGGAAGGAGGCTCTTATCAGGCCTCGGCGCCTTTATTGCCATTAAGGGGAGAAAAAAGCCCTAAATTCCTTGACATTATCTTTATCCTATTGTAAAATAAGAATAATTTCGGGGTTAGTTTTTTGTATTTTTGTAGTCTCTTTTGGTTTCTCTTTAATTATAGGGCTTCACAAAAAATCTTTTGCCCTTGATTACACAGATTACAAGAAACAGATTACACTGATGAGAGGAAGTTTTAATCTGCGTAATCGCTTTTAAGAATCTGTGTAATCATCTAAATAAGGGAGGAATAATTCTATGAGAAAGACAGACCTTGCCAACGAGGTGTTTGAGAAGACGGGGATTTCCAAGAAAGAGGCATCGGATATTGTAGAGCTTATTTTAAATACAATGAAAGATACCCTCCAAGCAGGTGAGATAGTAAAGATTGCCGGGTTTGGTAATTTTGTTGTGCGGAGCAAGAGGTCAAGAAAGGGGAGGAATCCAAAGACAGGACAGGAGATTGAGATATCTCCCCGTCGTGTGATTACCTTCAGGCCGAGCCAGGTATTCAGGAAGTTTGTGAATACACCAATGGCGAATGTTCCAGAGGAAAGCAAGTTAGAGCCGCCGGCAGCTTAAACATTTTATAGCCCTTATTCTTTAAGGGACAAATTAAATGATGGAAAGCAATTTTCCTGAGAAGCTGTTTTATAAGATTGGTGAGGTCAGCAAGATAACCAATACAGAACCTTATGTCTTAAGGTACTGGGAGACGGAATTTCCCTTTCTCCATCCCAAAAAAAATAAGGCAGGCCAGAGGGTCTATTTAAGCAGGGATATTGATGCAGTATTAAAGATAAAGAAGATGCTCTATGAGGAAGGCTATACAATAGCAGGGGTAAAAAAGAAATTCAAAGAGGAGCCGCAGACAGACAATAAATTTTTTGTCAAGGCAATAAAGGGTGTTAAAAAAGACTTAAAGGGCATACTTGACCTGATGAAAAAGGTGGACAGCAAGATGGGCGCTTAATAGAAAAACCGGGGCGTAGCGCAGCCAGGTAGCGCACTCGCTTGGGGTGCGAGTGGTCGGCCGTTCAAATCGGCTCGCCCCGACCAGAAAATTTAGCCTGTAAATAGAATCCGCCTCTGGCGGATTTTATTTTTAGGAAGGAGGAACAAAGGTTATTGAAGATATTGGTTACAAACGATGATGGCATCTATTCCCACGGCATTCATATCCTCGCCGAGATGTTAAAGGCTGTAGGGGATGTAATAGTTATTGCCCCTGACAGGGAGAGGACTGCTGCAGGCCATGCGCTTACCCTGCATAAACCACTGAGGCTTGATGAGGTAAAAAAGGGATATTATGCTGTCAATGGCACACCCACAGACTGCGTGAATCTTGGCATTAATGGGATATTAAAAGAGATGCCTGACATTGTGGTTTCGGGTATAAATAAGGGAGGCAATCTTGGTGAGGATGTTACATATTCAGGGACAGTCTCTGCTGCTATTGAGGGGACGATATTATCCGTGCCTTCCATTGCAATATCCCTTGTGGCAGATGTTGATTTCAGGTTTGAGGCCGCTGCCCATTTTGCAGTAGGGCTTGTAAGGCTTGTTAAAGAAAAGGGTATGCCAAAGGATACACTGCTGAATGTAAATGTCCCAAATCTTAACAAGAATGAGATCAGGGGTGTTAAGATTACAAGGCTTGGGAAGAGGATTTATGACAGAAACTCAATAATAGAGAATGTTGATCCGAGGGGAAAGAAGTATTACTGGATCGGAGGCAGCAGGATGTCTTGGGAGAAGGTGGAGGACAGTGATTTTGCTGCAATAGAGGAGAATATGATCTCTGTAACACCGCTTATGCTTGATCTGACGCATTATGCTGTAATTAATGAGTTTAAGGGCTGGGGGATTAGGTTTAATAATTAGGAAATAACAGATGAAGACCTACGATGTGATAATTGTCGGCGCAGGGCCTGCGGGTATCTTTGCTGCAATGGAGCTTGTCAAGCTAAATTCAGGCATGAAGATACTCCTTATTGAAAGGGGCGGCGATATCCAGCACCGCTCCTGTCCGGCTATTATAAAGAACATGCCCTGTGCCCAATTTAACTGCAACCTATGCGGCATGTTATGCGGCTGGGGAGGCGCAGGCGCTTTCAGCGATGGCAAGCTGAACCTGTCCACGCAGATAGGCGGCTTTCTTAATCAATATCTTGATGAGGAGAGCCTTGCTGAACTTGTTCAATATGTGGATGATATATACATACAACACGGCGCGCCAAAGGAGATATACGGTACAGATGAAAAGAAGGTTCAGAGGCTCAGTGATACTGCTATTAAATATGACCTGAAACTGATACCATCAAGGATCAGACATCTTGGAAGCGACAGGAGCGTATCCTTCTTGAATGAACTGTATAAGGTGCTGCACGAAAAGGTTGAGATCAGACTCCATACAGAAATAGAACATATGATTGTGAAGGAGAAGAGGGCGGTTGGTGTAAAAACAACAAAGGGCGAGGAAATATTTGCAGAGGATATTATCCTTGCACCCGGCAGGGGAGGGGCAGGATGGCTTGAGAAGGAGGCAAGGAGGCTCAAGCTTACTACACTGAATAATCCTGTTGATATTGGCGTGCGTGTGGAGGTGCCTGCTACAGTTATGAAGGAGCTTACAGATGCCATCTATGAGGCAAAGCTGATATTTTATTCAAAAAAGTTTGATGATCAGGTGAGGACATTCTGCATGAATCCCTATGGCGAGGTGGTAAAGGAGTTCAACCGTGGGCTTGCAACTGTTAACGGCCACAGCTATGCAAATAAAAAACTGGAGAATACCAATTTTGCAATACTTGTAAGCACATTCTTTACAGAACCATTCCATGAGCCGATTGCCTATGGCGAATACATTGCACGGCTTGCCAATCTTTTAGGCGGCGGCATAATTGTCCAGCGTCTTGGTGATTTGAAGATGGGTAAAAGGTCAACATCTGAGAGGATAAAGAGGGGGCTTGTAAAACCGTCACTCAAGGATGCAACACCTGGGGATCTGAGTTTTGCCATCCCCTACCGCCACCTGACAGATATCCTTGAGATGCTTGAGACAATGGATAATGTTGCACCGGGGGTGAACTCAAGACATACGCTCTTATATGGCGTTGAGGTGAAATTCTATTCCATGCGTATAAAGCTTTCAAAGAGCCTTGAGACAGAGATACCGCACCTCTTTGCAATAGGAGATGGCGCAGGCGTGAGCCGGGGGCTTATTCAGGCCTCTGCATCAGGTGTTGCAGTGGCGAGGGAGATTAAAAAGAGGCTGACTGTGGCAGGGGCTGCTGGATGAACTTTGAATCTGCAAGGCAGCGGATGGTGAAGGAACAGCTTATACCGCGCGGTATAAGTGACCTGCGGGTGCTAACTGCCATGCGAAAGGTGCCGAGGCACCTCTTTGTAGAGGAGGCCTTGCAGGACAGGGCCTATGGCGATTATGCCCTGCCGATTGGCGAGGGACAAACCATATCACAGCCATATATGGTTGCATTGATGACAGAGGCCCTTGAACTGAAGGGTGATGAGATTATGCTTGAGATTGGCACAGGCTCAGGTTATCAGGCTGCCATACTTGCAGAGCTGACAAAAGAGGTCTATTCCATAGAGAGGATAGCGCCCCTTGCAGTGAGGGCAAAGAGGATTATTGACGGCCTTGGCTATAAAAATGTAGAGATAAAGATTTCTGACGGCACGCTCGGATGGGAGGGGAAGGGGCCATTTGACGGGATAACCGTAACAGCCAGCGCGCCTGATATACCAAAGTCTCTGATTGACCAGCTCAGGATCGGCGGCAGGCTCGTGATCCCTGTAGGCGGAAGGTATTATCAAACCTTAATGAAGGTGGTAAGGAAGAAGGATGGCATTACAAAGATGGCCCTGACAGAGTGCGTATTTGTGCCGCTCATTGGCACTTATGGATGGAAAGACGGGGAGAGGGAAGGGTGAGGGGGAATTTGAAATTTGAGATTTTAATCCTATGGAGATATATACATTAGCAAAGGGTGAGGTAGATAAATTCCTGAAGAGAAGAAGGAAGGCAAAGTATGAGGAGGATGAGTTTGATGTAAGGCTTGACCTCATCTTCAGGGAGATATTGCAGAAGGCCAATGAATTTGTCCCTTCAGAATCAGGCTCTATCCTCCTTGATGACCCTGCAAAAAAGAGCCCCCTTTTAGAGAAAAATGATCTTGTCTTTGTTGCCTGCTTTGGGCCGGGCTCTTCAAAATTAGTAGGCGTGTCCCTGCCTGCAACAAAGGGGATTGTGGGGCACACATACTGCACAGGCCAGCCATATATCAGCCCTGATGTAAAAGACGACAAACATTTTTATTCCGAGATAGACAAGAAGACGCAGTTTATAACCAAATCCATAATATGCGTCCCTGTTGTAATCGGCAAGTCGGTCTGCGGTGTAATAGAACTTTTAAACAGATTGGAAAAGGTTAATTATACAAAGGAGGATCTGAATCTCCTTGAGATATTTGCCGCCTATACATCCACACTGATACAGAATGCCCTTGATGCAAAGAGGCATAAGGAGCTTTCAAAAGAAGACAGCCTTACAGGCCTGTTTAATGACAGGTTCTTCCACACACAGCTTGATATTGAAATAAGAAGGGCCAAGGAGCAGCGGAGGGAGCTGAGCCTTATATTCCTTGACCTTGATAATTTCAAGCCAGTGAATGACAACCACGGCCACCTTGCGGGGAGCCGCGTGCTTACAGAGGTTGGCGCTATTTTGAGGGATGTTATAATAGCGGAGGAGGCTGTGATATCAAGATACGGCGGTGATGAGTTTGTAATAATCCTTCCGGGCATAAACTATGAAGAGGCATATAAAATAGGTCTGAAGATAAGGGACACGGTTAAGGATTTTGTTTTTTTAAAGGATGTGAGCCCCTATGGGGACCCCGCATATCATATAAAGGATGTTATAACCGCCAGCATTGGCATTGCATCCTACCTTGACTGCATAACTTGCCAGAGAAAGATAGAAGAGGATAAAAATCTTTTCATAAAATTAGCTGATGAGGCAATGTACAAGGCAAAGGAGGCTGGAAGAGACAGGGTCTGCCTGAGGCGCGGGGATGATACCTTCCAGTTCTGAAAATGATAAACGGCTTCGTAAAAAGTCCAAGAGGGCGAGGCAGCGCCTCGCCCCTACTTTTAAAGGATATCATTGATAAGGGTATATAATACATTTAAGGGTGAAAAAGAGGATTTTATTCCTCAAAAAAATAATGAGGTAAAGATGTATGTCTGCGGCC
>CAKKST010000373.1 GCA_919903585.1 Nitrospiria bacterium
CATGATAACCCACATTACCCATATCATAAACATTATGGTTAAAAATATCCCATGTCTTGTAAAGAGCATCATGTGCTTGCCTGTCATAAACGCCATTGCCAGGCCTGATATACCGACAGTCGCAGCATAGTACCTCGCAAGCTTTGCAAATCTGTGTTCAACCCTCTGAAAAGAGAGGGTCTTCTGTATGATATCCTCTATTTTATACAGAGAAGGGAAGATTATAATAGTAACAAAGGCAAGACCTCCAAACCACAGAATGACAGTAAGCACGTGAATAATAAGCAGTATTATAAATAACATCTATCTCCTCCTCTAAATTTTATTTTATACTATCTTTAACACATCCGCCTTTGTCAGTCCTATGATCTTTATCATCTTATCCCTTGACCTGCCGCCTTTTATTATCTCAATCTGCGATTTCCCTATCTTTAGTCTTTTTGCCAGAAACTCTATACAGCGCCTGTTTGCCTCTCCTTCTACTGGCGGCGATGTCAGCCTTATCTTCAGCGCACCATTATACTCTCCAACAACCTCATCTTTAGACGAGCGGGGCTGTATCCTTACAGGCAGAATAATGCCATCCTCGGTCTCCTGTAAATTTAACATTTTGCTCCATATTCTTTCGTCATTGCGAGTGTAGCGAAGCAATCTCGTTTTTTTAATGAGATTGCCACGCATCCTTCGGGTGCTCGCAATGACAAACAACTCAAGATTCCTTTTTCGTTTTCAAGAACCTTACATTATCCTCCCGTGCCTCATCCTCCTTCTCCTCTTCCTCCTCCATACTTATCAGCTTCTGGAATGCCTTGATAGTGCCCTTTACCTTTTCAAGATAGAGCATCTTCTGCTTTTTTAAATCATTCAACTCCTTTTTCAGATTGGCAATCTCCTTCTGTGCCTCCCTTATCTGGCCATCTGCCTTCAGTTCTGCCTCCTTTATAATCAGCTCTGCCTCCTTCTGGGCATTGCCCTTCAGATTCTCAACAAGCTGCTGTGCATTCATCAGGGTATCCTTTAATGTGGTCTCCTTTTTCTTGAAGTCAAGTATCTTTGCCTCCTTTTTTGCAAGCTCATCCTTTAAAAAATTATTTTCTTTAATAAGGAGCTCAAATTCGCTTGTTATAAGATCCAGAAAGGCATTCACATCTTCTGTATCAAATCCCCTGAATTTGGCCTTAAACTTTTTTTGCTGTATGTCCAAAGGCGTTATCTTCATATTTCTCCTCCTCGTTAAATCATTATTTTGGGCTCCTGCAAGGAGCTTTATCAACTTTTCCCCTCCTTTGTAGGGAGGGGTGAGGGGAGGTAGAGGTCATCTCAGATCGGAGCCTCTACCCCTCCCACCCTCCCCTTACAAAGGGGAGGAGTATTTTGTGCCTTACCTCAATCTCTGTGCTAATTCCAATAACGATACAACCAAAAAGTTCTCCAAAAAGTATATTATCAATATAACAATTATCGGCGAGATATCTATCCCTATCCTGTAAACAGGGATAAGCCTTCTAATCGGCGCAAGCACAGGCTCTGTTATCCTGTATAAAAACTGGACAATGGGATTGTAAGGGTCAGGATTCACCCATGATATCAGCGCCCTCGCAATAATAATGTACATATAGATATTCAGTGCATAATAAAGCACTTTTGCAATACCGGCTATAAGGTTTGCCGAAAAAATTTCCAGAATAGACATTATCCCCTCCTTCCAAGCTCTTCTGCCCTATTAAGCGCTGCCTTCAGGGCCTCCACAACTATTGGTACAAATCCTTTTTCTTCAAAGACCTTTAGCCCTGCTGCTGTTGTCCCGCCCGGTGATGTTACCATCTCCCTAAGCCTGTCAGGAGCCATACCGGTATCAAGAAGCCTTGCAGTACCCAATAGGGTCTGGACAACAAGTTCAGATGCATTATCCTTACCCAGCCCCATCTTTACACCTGCATCTATCATGGCCTCTGTGAACAATGCAATAAATGCAGGCCCGCTGCCTGACAATGCCGTAACAGCATCCATATATTTTTCAGGAAGTGTTAATACTTTTCCAATAGACATAAATATCTCTCTA
>CAKKST010000374.1 GCA_919903585.1 Nitrospiria bacterium
GCACCTCCTGGGTTAAGATTGCTTACTTTTCCCATGAGCATACCACAAATCTTATGATTCTGGTATGCTCGGAGGTACCCTTTATATGATTATCAGGCCTGCCTATTGATATTTGGCAAATTCTTATACCCTGATTGCATGGCAAGGAAACCGAGGATAGAGTACGAGGGCGCATTTTATCCATGCAGCTTAAACTTAAAAAGGGTAAAAAGATAAAAATTACCCTCCCACAAGACCTTATCTGGGTAATCTAAGAAAAAGTGACGTTACTTGTGGTTTCTTACTTAAAAATCTTTACTGTAAATACGATTGGTATGATATAATTTATATAAATGGATATAGAGAACAAGAGGCGGCTAAATGAAAAGAAGTTTAGAAATTGGGAGAATTTACCTGATGTAGGCAGAAGATATACACTTGATGTAAAAGTGGAGCTATTAGAGGCCAAGTAGGTTTTATAAAAGCCCCTCAATATAGAATATAGGGTGATTTGATGATATTTCTTGACACCCTATTTGGGATGGTTTAACATATAATAAAATTTAAGAGGGCTCCGAGCCTGTATATCTAAGGTAGGGTTCAAAATTTTGAACCCCTGCTATTCATCCGATATATAGGCCGATTCGGGTTGGGAAGGAAACGACTCAGCCTCCACTTGTCTCGCAGTGTGAAAGCGGGATGCCCCCTCACCTTACTCCTCTCCCCCAAGGGGAGAGGAAATAAAAGAATAGTCCTCTCCCCGCTGGGGAGAGGGAAGGGTGAGGGGGATCGGAAAGGAGACCAGAGATTTGGGATGCCGGCCAAACTTTGGTCGGCATTTTTGTTTTATAGGCATTGAAGGAGGCATCTCAATGATTTCAGTAGAAGAAGCGCTGAGTTTAATCTTAGAGGATATCTCAGAGATTGGTTTTGAGAAGGTAGACATAAAGGAGGCGCTCGGCAGGGTCATTGCAGAGGGTATACACGCAAAGAGGAATATCCCGCCATGGGATAATTCTGCAATGGACGGTTACGCTGTAAGGGCTGAGGATGTTAAGGATGCTTCCAAAGAAAGCCCTGCAATTCTAAAAGTAGTAGAGAGCCTTCCAGCAGGCTATGTTTCAGAGAAAAGACTAAACCCCGGCGAGGCTGTAAAGATAATGACAGGGGCGCTGGCGCCTGATGGCGCAGATACTGTTGTCATGGTAGAATATACAGAAAGGGACGGGGACAGGGTAAAGATATTTAAGAATGCTGCAAAGGGCGACCATATAAGAAGGACAGGCGAGGATGTAAGAGAAGGAGAGCTTGTAATAAAAAAAGGGACATTGATCAGGCCGTCTGAGATAGGTATGCTTGCCTCCATTGGCCGGGCGGTTGTCTCTGTTCATCAGAGGCCGAGGGTGGCAGTGCTTGCAACAGGGGATGAGCTTGTTGACCTTGATGAGGAGATATGCGGCGCCAAGATAATAAACAGCAATACCTATGCCCTCGGCGCACAGGTTCAGGAAGCAGGGGCAATCCCAATCTTGCTCGGTATTGCAAGGGACAGGGAGGATGAGCTTGAAAGAAGGTTGCGGCTCGGGATGAATGCGGATATAATAATAACATCAGGGGGTGTATCTGTAGGCGATTATGATTATGTAAAGGATGTTGTAGAGAGGCTCGGCGGCGGGTTAAAATTATGGAAGGTGGCAATAAAGCCCGGAAAGCCGCTTGCCTTCAGCATGTTAAATGGCCGGCCATTCTTCGGCCTGCCAGGTAATCCTGTAGCATCCATGGTTACCTTTGAGCTTTTTGTAAGGCCCGCAATATTGAAGATGATGGGACATAAAAATATCTTTAGGCCGATAATAACAGCAACAATAAAAGGTGATTTAAAGAAAAAGGAGATGCGGAGATATTTTTTAAGGGCTGCCGTGCAGTCAGAAAGGGATGAGTATATAGTTACCCCAACAGAGGGTCAGGGCTCGCATATGATGAAATCAATGGTGGATGCAAACGGCCTGATTATATTTCACGAGAATGAGACAGAGATAAAATCAGGGAGCAAGGTTAAGGTAATGCTGCTTGACAGGGGCTTTGAGTACAGGAAAGAGGCAGGATATTAAGAAATACCCCTCACCCTTGCCCTCTCCCACAAGGGGAGAGGGAATTGTATTGTGCCTCTCTGCAAGGGGAGAGGGGAAACATCTCCGCAACAAGGGGTTGCAACTCCTTGTCATTTCCCCTCCCTTGATGGGAGGGGATTAAGGGGGGGGTGAGTTTAAAGGAACCATAATGATACCTATTGTTTCAATTGTTGGACGGTCTAACAGCGGCAAGACAACACTTATAGAAAAAATAATACCTTTATTAACTAAAAAGGGCTACAGGATTGCAACTGTAAAGCACTGCTCCCATGGCTTTGAAATGGATAAAGAGGGCAAGGATACATGGAAGCACAAGAAGGCAGGGGCAAAGACCATCGTTGCTGTGTCAGAGAACAGACTCGCCCTTATTACAGATATCACCCCCTCCCGCACCCTCCCCCCTC
>CAKKST010000375.1 GCA_919903585.1 Nitrospiria bacterium
TTTTTTTATGGATTATGATAAATATGGAAAGACGGAGGCGCCGCCAATCCTATTTTTTGTGCAGATACTTCTTGATAAAGGGCATGATGTGGATTTTGTTACATCAAGGGATGCGCTTATTGATAAGGCAGGGACAGGAAGATACGATAGCCTCTGCATCTCAATGCACAGCGTCAGTGAGATTCGGGAGACACTGAAGACTGCTATACAGATAAAAAAGATTGATCCGCATATAGTTACAATCCTTGGAGGGCAGGGCGCTGCTGGCCTCTCCAGTGAGCTTATCCATGCGCAGGGCATTGACTGCATAGTGGATGGTGAGGGCGAGATAATTCTCCCTATCCTGCTTGATTATTTAATCAGGGCGCCTGAGTCAGTTAATCTTTCACAGCCTTTTAATGATAAAGCAGAGGTAAGAATTTCAGATAAAGAGGCGGAGGAGTGCGGAGGCGATGGAATAGATCTGTTATTTAAAGACAGGCTCTTTTATTTAAGTCCTATTGATAAGGATATGGTTTCAGCGTTATCTGAGATGACCTTTGAGAGAAAGATAGACTACAATGGCGAGGAGATTATAATAAATGTTCCTTTATCAGGGGTTATAATAAAGACCACTAACAGGGAAATCATTAGCTTAAATATAGATGAAAATGACTTTTTTAAGAGGAATGATGATGATTATTGGAGGACAACTGGAAATAGATTGCCACTTTCACCCATAAAACTGGCTGAATATGGCCATGTATATCCCACCCAAGAGGAATTAATCGGGCTTTTAAAGGCATATCCATGGGAAATTGTGCTTGAAAGGGGATGGAATTCCATTGGTATATACAGTCAGAAGGGCTGCAACTGGGGTATATGCACATTTTGCGGCATAAAGATACCTGCTAACAGGAGATATGAAACCTCATTTATTGCAAGGGTCCTGAAAGAGGCGGCAGAAAGCGGCATTAATGGGGCTGCCTTTTATGATGACCTGTTCATTCAGGAAAAAAAATGGGTAGAAGAACTCTGTAATGAGTTAATAGCTGCAGGAATTAATACAAAACTATCCCTATCAGCAGTGATTAAGGTTGAATCTGGAAGGGATAAGCAGATGGTAGAACTGCTTAAGGATGCCGGCTTTACGAGGCTGCAGATAGGGGTTGAGAGCTTTCTGTCTGAGAAGATAAGGTATTTTAATAAGAGCGCGCGGGGATACGAAGATGTCTATTGCAGGGCTGCAAAGGATGTTATCTTAAATTGCCTTGAATTAGGCATTGTTCCTGAGATTTCCATAATACTCACAAGGCCGGATTCAGACAGGGCGATGGTTGAGATTACAGAGGAATTGACGGAGGTTGTAAATGTCTTATTCAGGGCTTATCAGGACTTTAAGGTATTGCCTGTGATAAGTTTCAATGACCTGCTTATGGCGTATCCAAATGCACCGCTATTATCACAGAAGGAATACGAAAGGCAGTGTGCGCCATTAACGGCTGTTGAGATTATAGAGGGGGGTAAGGTTTTTCTTGGATTAAAAAAGATGGGGTTTCCTCAGGCATATAAGCTTAATAATTCCAATTTAGCGCTTTTTATAACTGAGCTTGCAAATCTTGCAGGTTTAAGGGAGGAGCTTCCTACTCTTGTTTACAGGTCACTTGAGCATATTGATGATATACTCACTGCCTTCGGCAAATGCGTGGAGAGGCTGAACAATAATGAAAAGGATGCAGTTAATAACAAGAACGAGATAGAAGACAGGCTGGCAATGATAAAAAAGAGGCTGGATTTGGACGTGAAGTCCTTTCTTGACAGGGTGAAGGAGGAGATTGGCGCCATACGACAGATGGAAGGGGCAGAGCGGCAGTTGTTTTATCTGAATAAGAAGAGGGAGGAGGTTATAAGGTATTCAAATAATATCAGACCGGATCTCAGGCACATGAAGACCTTTAAAAAGCTTATTGAGTGGCTTAATAACATAACAAATAACAAATAATAAATAAAGCTTATCCTTATATTAGTAATATATATTTGACATTTAATTGGCTAAGTTTTATTATTATGCGTTTCAAGGGCTTAATATGGCCAAAATAGTTTATCTTTCAGTTAAGGAGAATGGATATGAGGATAGTACTGCTCGGCGCGCCCGGCGCTGGAAAGGGCACTCAGGCAAAGAAGCTTATAGAAAAGTATAACATCCCGCAGATATCAACAGGCGATATCTTGAGAAAGGCTGTTGCAGACGGGACGCCGCTCGGAAAAGAGGCGAAGTCTTATATGGACAAAGGCGAGCTTGTCCCTGACAAGGTTGTTATCGGTCTTATAGAGGAGAGGCTCGGGCAGAATGACACCAAGAAGGGTTATATACTTGACGGCTTCCCGAGGAATACAGCTCAGGCCGAGACTTTGGATAAGATGCTTAAGGATTTAGTGATGCCTCTTGATTCTGCCCTGAGCATTGATGTGCCAAAGGATGATCTAATGAAGAGGCTTACAGGGAGAAGGACCTGCAAAAAGTGCCAGCAGATGTATAATGTTTATTTCTCTGCGCCAAAAAAAGATGGTGTGTGTGATAAATGCGGCGGCGAGCTCTTTCAGAGGGATGATGATAAAGAGGAGACAATAAAGAAGAGGCTTGATGTATACGAGGCGCAGACAGCGCCCCTTATAGATTATTATAAAAAGAAGGGTATGCTTAAGTCTATCAGTGGTACAGGCAGCATAGAAGATATATTCAGCAAGGTCTGTGCAGCGATAGCTAAATAGGTCAAATAGGTCGTATAAGACCTATCTTAAAATTTGAGGAGGGGAAGCAATGGAGTTTATAGGTCATGGCGGAAAAGAGATTGTAGAAAGGATTATGCCAAAGGCTGCTGCAATCAAGAGATTGCAGGAGATGAGGGAGGCAAAGGTAAAGGAGCTGCCTGTCCGGCTTCAAATAGCAACAGAGGTTATTGATATTGCCTACGGCTTTTTCACACCCCTTGAAGGGTTTATGACAAAGGCAGATGTTGAATCTGTCTGCAAGAGTATGACCCTCGCAGACGGTAAGACTGTATGGAGCATACCAATTGTATTTGATATTTCAGATGAAGAATTAAAAGAAAAGGGTATAAAGCAATATGACGAGGTTATCCTTACCTATCAAGGCAATCCGCTCGCTGTCTTTGATGTAACTGATATATTTACATTTGACAAAAAAGAGATAGCAATGATGGTCTACGGCACAACAGAGGATAAGCACCCGGGTGTAAAGAGGACCTATCAATATAAGGATAATTTCCTCGGCGGGAAGATTACGCTTCTTAATCCACCAAAGATTAATCCGCCTTATACAGAATTCTGGCTTACACCAAAGCTGATGAGGGAGAGATTTAAGGAAAAGGGCTGGGAGATGGTAATAGCCCATCAGACCCGTAATGTGCCGCATACAGGTCATGAGTGGCTTATGAAGGGCGCATGGCTCGGCGCCTATGGATCGCTGCCTGTTGAGAAGTCGCTCGGCGGGGTGCTTGCGAATCCAATAATCGGCGAGAAGAGGACAGGCGATTATATTGATGAGGCAATTATACTCTGCCATGATGCATTAAGAAATGCAGGATATTTCAGGCAGGATACACACCTGACCTCATGTACACTCTGGGATATGCGTTATGCAGGCCCGAGAGAGGCGGTCTTCCATGCAATTTTAAGGACAAACCTCGGCTGCACCCATCACATGTTCGGCCGCGACCATGCAGGCGTTGGAACCTATTATGACCCTTATGATTCACACAGGATATTTAACAATATCCCCAAGGATTCAATCAAAATAAAACCGATATTCAATCTTGACTGGTGGTACTGCCCTGTCTGCGCAGAGGTTACATATTCAGGACTCTGCGGGCATAAGGATAAGA
>CAKKST010000376.1 GCA_919903585.1 Nitrospiria bacterium
TCTTGCCATGCTGGTCCATCTGGTCGCTGCTGAACAGCTCCGATCGCAGCGGCGGTTCGTCGCCGGCGCACTTTTGTGTCTTGCTGTTTCCGCGGAGCCTCGCCCGCAAATGGGACAGGTTTCCAAGAATGCTCTTGCTGCTTATCTTCAAGTTTGAGGTCTCCTTCTGAGAAGCGAAGTCTCAGCAAATTGGATAGCAATAGCGAAGTTATTCATTTCCATCTGTAATCTATATCATTTAAAGCAGAAGATAACAATTTATATTTCTGAAGAGCGCGCTTGTTGGGCTGGTAAATGTTAGTTCAGCCATTCTATGTTTGTCAATTTTTTTGTTATCTACAGTAAAAGTCCCAGTTGATATAAGATTTATTACTTTCCTTCTTAGGCAGGTTTTGAAAAAAGTGGTGTGAAGAAAGGGCATAAGGATAAAATCATAAGGAAGATGACATTTATTGAGCCTACTATCCAGACCCCAAATGCCACCTTGAGTATATGCTTAAAACGGTTTACCTTTATTGCAACACCTCTGATTGCAAATCCAATACTGCCAAGTAGGATATTTAAAACAGCAATTGCTGTTACTGGAAACTTTTGAGCGCCAGCAGTTTTTGCTATAGATACAAGAAGAAATGTACCTATAAAAATTAGAACTAAAATAATCACAATATCGCGTATAACTCCCTTCCAGTCTGTCATGTTTATCTCCTTTTCAAATTAATTCTATCTTCTTTACGCTTATCAACACCTGATGCCTGGCATATCAGGCCAAGTATGGCAGTTTCATAAACACAGAAGTCCTGATATTTTCCCTCAATCTCCATTACAGACTCATAAGGATAAAAGATAGTCCCTTCCTTCATTGCTCTTACCTTTATTGGCAGGCGCTTCATAAGATACATTGCCTCTTCAAGCCCTGCAAAAATCCCCCACTGATAAGTATCTGGAAGAGACTTTGCAATAAACTCCGCCTTCACAACAGGGTTTATCCCCTTTGCCTTTAAGATTTTTAGCGTTCTTTCAAGATATACATCTGTGATTTTGCCATCAATAATATCCTTTGGCTCTGCTGTATGGAACATGGTAGCCTCCAAATTTTTAGCCTATTTTACCACAGGACTGGACTTATTTAACAAGAAATATTAGCAGTTTGCTGAAAGGCTTAGAAATCTCAGATAAAACCCCTTTAAATATATATGATCAAGGCTAAAGCTTGTCGGTTATCTTGACAATATAAATATTTTGTGTATACTTAACTGAGTGGCCAATGATATTCAGTTTCACATCTATATTTTTGGCTTCAAACAACCATCTAAAAACACATCTGCTCCAAAGTAGTATTCAGTTTAATATTATTAACCACATTAAACCACCAAAAGGAGGTAGCATATGAAAAAAGTATTGTTTGGAATTATGGTTTTGGTAATGGCTGTAATGGTTGGCACTGTTCTGGCGGAGGAGGCTGCTAAACCTGCTTCACCAGAGGCTGCCAAGCCTGCTGCAAAAGAGGCTTCAGAAAATGGCCTTACAATTGCGCGCATGGAGATTGCAGGCGGTGTGGAAAACAGGGAGCCTGTAGGCACGGCATCCTCTTTCCCTGCAACACAGGAAAAGGTCTGGTGCTTTGTTGAATTTCAGAATGTAACAAAGGAAACCACTATTAACTATGTATGGACATTTGGGCAGAACGAGATAGATAAGGTGCCTCAGACCATCAAGGCATTTTCAAAATACAGAACATGGACAAACAAGACCATTGCAGGCAGAAAAGGCGACTGGAAGGTTGACATCTTAGACGAGTCAGGCGCAGTGCTGAAATCTGCTTCATTCAAAATAGAATAACAAGCGATTCAAAAATATTCTAAGGAGGCTACTAATGATAAGGATGCGGAGCTGCCTTACAATGCGGTTTTCGTTTCTGTCTGTTTTGATAATATTTATAGCATTTTCTTTCCTGATCTCAGCAGGATATGCAGAGGAAAGGTCTTTCAAGGATGAAAAGTACGCTATTTTAGACGGCAAAAAGCTTCTTGAGAAGATATGGCCATCCAGCAAAGACCCTGACAAGAATTCTGAAAAAAAGGAACCTGTCAAGGTCTCTGACAGCAAGGAAACATTTACTATCTCACATATAGAAGCCAGGCCTGCAAGAGAGAATAACGTGATTATAACCTTTACTGACTACTGCGACCTCTCTATCCTCAGACAAAATCTTAAGCTCATTCCGCCTGCCCCTCTTCAGTGGCACAACAGCAGCGTTTCTACAGACACCAATATTCTTGCCCTGAGAGGCAGCCTTAAGGCAGGACAGAAGTATATGATTGTACTTCCTGAGGGGTTAAGATGTTCAAGCGAGAGGAGATACAAGAGGGGCTTAAATATTTTTACAGTGCCTGATATTGCCTCTGAGCTTGCATTCCTTGAGCAGGGAAGCGTGATAGAGCGCAACAGCAGGCAGATGCTTCATGTAAGGCTTATGAATGTAAATGAGGTAATGTTTAAAGGCCTCCGCATCCCTCCTGTTTTACTCCCCATTGCAATGACAGAGATGAATCAGAGGCCATATCGTTCATGGGTGGATATTAAGAACGATTTTACAAATAGGGCTGCGAAATTAAGTGACACCATTGGGAAGGAGAAGGATTTCCAGAATTTTACAGGCAAGGTTATTGAAGACAGCCAGTTGTTCTTTAGCCAGAAGGAATCCAACATCCAGCATCAATTTTCCATTCCCCTTAGCTTCAGGCAGGCAAAGGAAGAAGGGGCGCTTGAATTAACAATGGTAAGCAGCAACCGCAAGGAACAGCCTGCAGCAACACCGTTCAGACTCTACAGGATAACTGATATCGGGCTTTCATACAAAAGGTCAGAGGATTCCATGCTCATCTGGGCAACATCAATTTATACAGGCCGTCCACTAAAAGATGTTTCGCTCCTTGTCTTTACAGCCTTTGATGAGGCTGTGCCGCTCGGAAATACAAATCAGGACGGCCTTTTGTTGATTAAGAATAAAACCATGGTAAAACATGCCTCTCTTAAACAAGGGACAGAGGGGCAGATGCAGAATAAGCCGCTCCAGCTTGATAAGGTTATATGGGTTGCAGCGGCATCGCAGACAGACCGCTCTTTTATTGAGATACATCCTGAAGGGAATCTGAAGGTGCAGGGCATTCGTCAGACAAAGCAAGATAAAGAATCAGCAAGGGCTGTGAAAAAGCGAAAGAAAGTATCAGCAAAGACCGAGGGTGAATCTGCAATGCCCGGCGTAGAATTGGCAAGCCTGTTAAAGGGCTATGTATTTACAGAGCGCGGCATCTACAGACCGGGAGAAACCCTTTATTTCAAAGGGACAGCGCGGGCATATAATGACGGCAAGATCGCCCCGCCAAAGGAGGCGTCTGCAAATTTTAGGATTGTTAACGCAAAGGATGAAGAGGTCTATAATAAAGACATTAAATTATCTGAATTTGGGACAGCAAACGATAAATTTCTGATTAAATCCTATTTTCCCCTCGGCACATATACGCTGTATATGAAATATGGCGCTGAAAAGGATGAAGTGGCTAACAGGACATTTGAGGTTCAGGAATTCAGGCAGCCGCGGCACTATGTTGAGGCGCTTTACAAGCGCGAAAGCAAAAAGGATGACAGCTTTGTTAATCTGAATATAAAAGGCGAGATATTGAATTGTGAAATAAACGGCAAATATTATGCAGGCGGGCCTGTGAAGCATGGCAAGGTGCGGTGGAATATCTATCATACAAAGACAGACTATCAAAGGCCAGACCATCCTGGGCATAGTTTTGGCTATCCATTGGAGAGCAGAAGCGAGCTGCTTGAAACCGGCGAATCCCTGCTTGATGAAAATGGCAGGATAGTTGTGCCTGTGCTGCTCGGCAAGGAGGTATTGTCAGGCCTTTACGGCATTGAGGTCTTTGCCTCTGTTATTGACTTTGACGGAAGGGCATCTTCAGAGAGCGCTGTGTATCAGATAGAGCCTGATTATCTTGTTGGCATCAGCGCTCACCCGGAGAATGTGCAGCAGGGCGACAATCAGACTCTTTATGCAGTTGTTATTGATAAAAAAGGAAGGAAGGTCAGCAAGGGGCAGGTGGCAGTGCAGGTGATGGGAAGGGGATACGCATATATACAGAAGAGGAATGCAGAAGGCCATGTATATTGGGAGTCTGAGAGGGTGTGGCGCAAGGAACTCGCCGTAAATATTCCTATTAAGGATGATAAGGCAGCCTTTGAATTTGATTTTTCCAGAGGAGGTGAGTTTCTTGTAACCTTTTCTTATGACAGCCCTGATGGCATGCGTTACACATCTGGCACAAAATATACTGTAGCAGGAGTATATTATGACGAACAGCGCGGGCCAAAGGAGGCATTTGAGAGGCTGAATATGACAGCAGAAAAACCCCTTTATCTTCCCGGCGAAACCATTAAGGTATATATCAATCCCAGACTCCATGTTTCATCTTATCTTCTTACAATAGAACGTGGCGACATGATAGAGCACCGCACCATTGAGTTAAAGCCTGGGCAGAAAACCATTGAGATCCCAGTTAAAGATGCATACAGTCCAAATATCTACATATCTCTGCTCGGAACTGTGCCAAGGTCATCATTTCCATTGCACAGGGAGAAGTTTGATGCAGATGCGCCTACATTTCTCTTTGGCACAGTGAATGTTGAAGTAAAGGGTGAACAGCAAAGCATAAAGATTGGTGTAAATGAAGAGATAAAAAAGATAAAGGCCCTGCCGGGCTCTGAGATGTCCCTTACAATTACATCAAAAGATGAGAAAGGCAAAGGGGTGTTAAGCGAGCTTGCTGTTGCTGTAGTTGATGAGAGCATCCTTTCCATGACAGGGTTTAAAACCCCATCCCTTGATATATTGGCTAAATTTATAGCGCCCCTCGGGGTTTTTACAGGGGAGCTAAGGACAGAGCTTTTAAAGCAGACGCCTTATAACTTTTTTAGAAATGCTCCGCTGACAGGCGGCGATGGCGAAGGCGGGGAGCCAGAGGCAGTAAGCTCAAGGATACGCAAGGATTTTAATCCTGTTGCCTACTTTAATCCATCAGTGCGCACTAATGAAAAAGGAGAGGCAAAGGTTACTTTTAAATTTCCTGATACAATGACTACATACAGGATATATGTGGTGGCATGCGACAAGGGCTCTCGCTTTGGCTCATATAACAGGAATGCGCTTGTGGTAAAGGATTTCTATCTTGAGCCGGGCCTGCCAGCCTTTCTGACTAAAGGAGACAAGTTCAAATTCTTTGTCTCAGCCTTTAACAAGACCGACCAGAGCGCGCCTGCAGGTTTTTCACTTAAGACAGATAATCTGCTTTCTTTATCTTCAGCAAGCACAGCCTATCCATTGAAAGGGTATGACAGAACCCTTATTCCTGTGGAAGGGACAGCGCAGAGGCCGGGCGTAACACAGATTACCTTCTCTGGCAAATTCAAGGACAGTTCAGATATAGTTGAACTCAAACTCCCTGTGAATTCAGGCAATGTGCTGGGCACAGACATAATCTTTGGCGCCTTTAAAAAAGAGACTCAGGTAAAGTATACTTTCCCCAAGGATGTGAAGGATATTAAGTGGGAGGATATTAACCCTAATGAGGTTCAGGCCATATTAACAGTAAGCGGCTCGCCATTTTTGCGTATGTCCGCAGGGCTTAAGTATCTGCTCAGATATCCCTATGGATGTGTGGAGCAGACAAGCTCTGGCGTATTTCCCCTTGCCGGCCTGCGCGATGCTATAAAAAAGGGGCTGCTGCCTGATATTAGTATTGAAGAGACAGATAAATTCATCAAACCAGGGATAGAGAGGCTCTTCTCCATGCAGATAACCACTGGAGGTTTTGGCTATTGGCCAGGCGACCGTCAGCCGCATATGTGGGGCACAATTTACGCAATGTCTGCACTCACAAGGGCTAAGCTTGCCGGCCTTGAGCTTCCAAAAGACAGGATGGAAAAGGCATTGAAGTATCTTGAGGATGAAATAGAGGGCAGCGGCAAAAGGGACGCTACATTCCGCGCCTTTGCATCATACATCCTCTCATTAAACAACGAACTTAAACAAGAGGCATTTAACAGGGTTTACAAGGATATTAACAATCAGCCGAGAGAGGCAGCGCTTCTTACGCTGATGGCAGCAAAGATCAGCAGGCTGCTTTCTGATGAGACAGTAAAGAGCCTGCTGAAGCCGATTCTTGAGAGGCCATGGAGTTTAAACAGGTCAGATGAATTTCATGCAAGATACCGCGACCCAGCAATATCTGTGCTTGCCTCAACCCTTGTCTTTCCTGGGGAGGAGATAACAGACCGCCTTGCAGGCCGCCTAATGGGGGGTATGAGCAAGGAGGGCATCTGGTCGTCAACAAGCGACACGGGCTGGGCGCTTGTTGCCTTGAGCGAATATTTCATCGGTTCAAAAACAGATGATATGCCTGCCGAAGTAACTGTGCGGCAGGGAGAAAAGGCAATCGGGACATTTAACCTTGACCCAAAAAGCTATCGTACAATGGAGCTTGAGCCGGAGCTCTTTTTAAAGAATCCGAAATTTACAATAACCTCAAATAATAATCAGACGCTTCTATACAGGGTGGCGCTTACATTCCCGCGTCTTGACTATTCGCAAAAGGGCTATTCCAATGGTTTTGAGATACATAAAACAATAAAGAACACTGACGGCTCCGGCATTATACGCATTGGAGATATAGTTGAGGTAAAGCTAAAGATCAATGTCAAAAATCCAAGTTCAAACTATGTGGTGCTTGACGACCCCCTGCCTGCAGGCCTTGTGGCAATAAACAGCGCTATAAAAACAGAGGAGTCTGCTATAGCAAAGGGCAAGCAAAAGAAGGGAAGCAGAGATGTTGAAGGCTCAGGCATTGAAGAAGGAGATGAATTTGAAGACGAGTTTGGAGAAGGATTTGCCTGGGCAGATATTTACTGGGACCCATCTGGATATTACAGGTTTACGCCAAATTTCTTTGAGATCAGGAATGACCGTGTCCTTGCATTCAGAAACAGGACATGGAACGGCATCTACGAATATTCTTACTATGCCCGGGCAGTAGCAGAGGGTGAATTTATAATGCCCTCCACAAAGGTTCAGCTTATGTATGACCCTGAGGTTGTAGCATATACACCGCAGGGAAAGGTGGTTGTTAAAGGAAGGTAAAAATGAGGCTAAGGTTTATAAGATCAGCATTGATAGGTTTATTGATTGCTGCTGCATCTCTTGGCCTTGCTGCAGCCATCTCCTTCTATAATAATGTTGACTTTGATTTAGCGCTTCTGACAAAGGATACAGAAGGGATACAAGGCGCTATTTTTACAGACCGCTATGGAAGGGAGCTCAGATTTTTGCCTGATACAAAGGGAGAGCGGAGACGCTGGTTATCAGGAGAAAAGATACCTGATGCGGTAAAGAGCGCCTTTATTGCTGCAGAGGACAAACGTTTCTATTATCATCCTGGCTTTGACCCCATTGCAATTCTGAGGGCGCTGAGCGATAATTTGATGAAGGCCCGGACTGTATCCGGCGCCTCCACAATCTCGCAGCAGGTAATACGGCTTGCATATCCACAGGATGGCAAGAAAAGCTACAGAAAAAAGATTATTGAAATCATCAGAAGCATAAAGCTGGAAAATGCACTTTCAAAGGAAGAGATACTTGAACAATATCTGAACAGGGCACCGATGGGAAACAATCTCATAGGCATAGAGACTGCTGGCCGCGCATATTTCAGAAGGTCTGCGAAAGACCTCTCTGCATCAGAGGCTGCCTTTCTTGCCTCAATTCCAAAGGCCCCGGGCCTTCTCAGGCCATATGGCAGCAATATGGACAGGCTGCTTGCAAGGAAGGATCACACCCTTTTGCGCATGGCGCAGCTTGGGATACTGAAAGAGGAGGCATATCGCAGTGCATTAAACGAAAGCCTCACCCTTAAAGGCCTGCCTTTTGATACAAAGGCGCCCCATTTAATTGACCAGCTTATTTCAGAGGGATATAACAGCGGAAGGTTCCGCACTACATTAGACCTTTATCTTCAGGATACAGTGCAGCAGGTCCTTGCCTCCAACAGGGAGAGGCTGCGAGAAAGCGGCGCAAGCCAGGCTGCTGCGATTGTAGTTCATAATCCAAGCATGGATGTGCTGGCAACCGCAGGCTCATTTGAGTATTCAGAGAAGGACTCAGGCTATAATAACGGCGTTCTTGCCCATTATTCAGCAGGCTCCACATTAAAGCCCTTTCTCTACGGCCTTGCCCTTGAATCTGGCTATACTGCAACCACCCTGCTTGAAGATACAGAGCGCAAATACCGTTCCCGTCAGGGCCAATATTCGCCATATAATTTTGACCGCAAGGAATACGG
This sequence comes from Nitrospiria bacterium, assembly GCA_919903585.1. Taxonomy (GTDB): domain Bacteria; phylum Nitrospirota; class CAKKRA01; order 9FT-COMBO-42-15; family 9FT-COMBO-42-15; genus JACPZJ01. The sequence continues at coordinate 8,400 of CAKKST010000376.1, forward strand.
GCCTGTAACAATCCGCACTGCCCTTGGCAATTCACTGAACCTTTCTGCTGTCAGGATGCTTCAGTTAATAGGACAGGAGAGGTTCTACGAGCTATTAAAAGACATTAAACTGATAAATAATCCAAGACATAATGCAGAGCATTATGGTCTTGGCCTGGCAATAGGAAACCCAGAGGTGAGCCTTGAACAATTGGCAGCAGCCTATGCAATGCTGGCAAACAACGGTGTATTTCGTCCTGTAAGATATATAAAGGACAAAAAAGAATCAGAAGGAAAAAGGATATTCCTGCCCCAAACCGCATACATTATTGCTGATATACTCTCTGACCCCTCTGCGCGCATGCTTACATTCAAGAGAAAGCGCTCCATGGACTTCCCCTTCAGGGTTGCAGTAAAGACAGGCACAAGCACCTTTTACCGCGACCTCTGGGCTGTCGGCTATACAGCGGATTATACAGTTGCAGTATGGGTCGGAAATTTTGACAACTCGCCTACTGACAACCTTAGCGGCTCAACAGCCGCTGCCCCTATCCTCTCTGAGATAATGAGTCATCTATATATAAGGTCTGACCCAACGCCATTCAAAAGGCCAGACAGCATAGAGTTCTTAAAGGTATGCGGCTATTCAGGCATGAAGCCATCTGAATACTGCCCCTATACTGTTACAGAACCTTTTATTTCAGGCACAGGCCCTACTTCTGTCTGCACATTCCACACAAAAAAACCTGAAAGGCACGAGCTTGCAGCGCCTTATGCCGGCTGGCTGTTTGAAAAGAACAAAACAGGTTCTGCAGGCAGATTTAAGCTCGTCGGTTTTGAGGATGACTTAAACAGGGTATTTCAGGACCCATGGGAGGGTTTTTCATCCGAAGCTGAAGCCCCTGTAATCAGGATAAAGAATATCAGCGAGATAGAAATGATAGAAACAGAGCATAAGGAGATTCAGGTAAAAACTAAAAATATACATTATAGTGTTGGCGCAATTGATGACGAGGCTGATGCATTTATGAATCCATTAGATTATGCTGTACGAGAAAAAGATATAAAGATCATCTATCCAATAGACCTTGACAGTTATGTGTTAAATAATTATGCAGGCAGCCAGGTTATCAAGCTGCAGGCTGTTGCCGCACATCCTGTTCCATATATTGACTGGTATGTTAACAGCAAATTATATAAAAGGACTAAACCGCCGTACCAGACCTATTGGCTCCTTAAGAGGGGCAATTACCGCATTACAGCCGTAGGCCCATCAAACAATGGCGACTCTGTGCAGGTGAGGGTGGAGTAGGGAAGCGCCATAAATATCACACAGCCTTCCAAACAACAGCCTTTGCTGCTTTTTATATGTTACTGGACATATTCAACAGGAAATGCTAAATTTTTATATGGAACTTTTTAAGGCCAATAATTTAAAGGAACCCCTTGCATATCGCATGTGCCCGAGTAATATAGATGAGTATGTTGGTCAGCCACATATCCTCGGCAAGGGAAAACTCCTAAGAAGGGCTATTGAGGCGGACAGGATTACATCCCTGATTTTGTACGGGCCTCCTGGCACAGGGAAAACCGCACTTGCGAGAATAATTGCGGCAAGGACAGAGGCGCATTTTGAATGGCTGAATGCTGCAACAGCAGGACTTGATGAATTAAGAAAGGTCTTGCAGGCAGCGAGGGCAAGGAAGGCAAATGGCCAGCGTACTATCCTGTTCCTTGATGAGATACACAGATTCAATAAGCTCCAGCAGGATGCACTCCTTCCAGATGTTGAGGAAGGGAATATTATATTAATCGGCGCAACAGTTGAAAACCCCTTCTTTTATGTAAACAGCGCACTTCTTTCAAGGAGTCAGGTTTTTGAATTAAAGCCACTTAAAGAAGATGAGATATTACAGATATTGCTTAATGCCTTGAATGATAAAGAACGTGGTCTTGGCAATCTAAATTTGGATGTTGATGAAGATGCCTTAAAACACCTATCAAAAATATCTGATGGAGATGCAAGGAAGGGATTGTCTGCATTAGAGGTTGCAGCGCTTACAACCCCTCCAGACAAAGATGGCAGAATAAAGATAGACCTTGAGGCAGCAGAAGAGTCTATACAGAAAAAGGTTGTCCTCTACGACAAAAAGGGAGACCAGCACTATGATACAATCTCTGCATT
>CAKKST010000377.1 GCA_919903585.1 Nitrospiria bacterium
AAAAATGAAAACAATATTCAGGTCGCTTACAAGAAAGCTGATTTTAATGGGCATCGTAATGGTTATAGCAATTGGCATCTTTATTGCCGCCACCTATATATTCACACAGGACATAAAGGGAGATGCCACAAGGATAAACCATGCAGGCAGGTTAAGATACCGCTCCTTTGAGATGGCATGGCTGGCCTCAACGATAATTGAGGCAAAGGACATTGAATCAAGGGCGCCCTTTCTTGCAGAGATCAATCTGGACATGGAGAGATTTGACAAGACAATCACAGATCTAAGAGACGGCAGCAGGGATTTTGATATCGGCCCCCTGGAATACGAAGAGGCATTAGCAGCGCTGAAGGCCATATCTGATGAGTGGAATGAAAGCATGAAGCCGATGCTGACCGATATGTCAAGGCTTCCGAGGGAAAAGGCGATATTAATTTTTGAGATATATAATAAGAGGATTGAGGGCTATGTTTATGAAAAGGTGGACAGGCTTGTAAGTGTGCTTGAGAATGCCTCCAAGAAAAAGTTAAGGGATTTTAATATCTTCAGGCTCTATTCCTTCGGCTTCTTTGCCATTGCAACTGTCTTTGTTATATTTTATGCAAGAAGGAATATTGTTATGCCTGTGCGGCGGCTGAGGGATGCAATAAAGGAGGTTGAAAAGGGAAATTTTGATATACAGGCCCCTGTGGCAATAGCGCGGGACAGGGGGGATGAGATCATACTGCTTACCCATACCTTTAATGATATGGTCAGGGCGCTGAAGATTCAGATAGATGAGACAGGGATGCTATTAAAGAGCCTGGATAATAAAAACAAGGAGCTTTTGGATGCAAATAAGGCGCTTCAGTCATCAAAGGAGCAGATTGAAGTGGCTTATGAAGAGGCGCAGACACAGAGCGAGGAGCTTGAATCTGCAAATGAGGAATTGCGTATATTAAATGAAGACCTTGACAGAAAGACAAGAGAGCTGCTTGATGTAAACAAGCTCCTTAAAATAGAGGAAGAGACAGCAGGCAGGATAAGCAATGAGCTTCAATCTATCTTTGACGGCATACAGGATGAGATTGTATTATTTGATTTGGATTATAATATTGTAAAGGCAAACAAGGCATTTATGGAAGGCCTTCACCTCCAGCCAAGGGATCTTGCAGAAAAGAAATGTTTTAATCTGTTAAGAAATAGGGATAGCGTCTGTGATGTATGTGTTGTAAGGGATACATATAAAACAGCAAGGCCGGCCTTTATGGAAGAGCGGACAGCGGACGAGAAGATCATGCAGCAATATACCTTTCCTGTAATGGATAAAGGCAAATTAACAGGCGTTGTTGAGTATATAAAGGAGGTGACCGACCAGAGGCTCCTTGAACAGCAGTTGATTCAAGCAGAAAAACTGACATCCATTGGTGAGATGCTGTCAGGTGTTGCCCATGAGCTTAACAATCCCCTTACAGGGATACTCGGCTTTTCAGAGCTGTTAATGGAAAAGAAACCCTCTGCGGCTATAAGCAGTTATATCTCAAAGATAAATCAGGAGGCATTGAGGTGTAAAAAAATTGTTCAGGGCCTTCTTAACTTTGCCCGAAGGCACAAGCCTGAGAAGGTCTCTGTAAATATAAATGAGCTGATATACCAGATCATGGAATTGCGCGAGTATGACCTTCAGGTGTCAAATATTAAGGTAACAACAAACCTTGATAAAGATATCCAAATGACAATAGCCGACCCTTACCAGCTCCAGCAGGTGTTTTTAAACATAATAAATAATGCCCAGCAGGCAATGCTTGAGGACAAGGATGAAGGCAGGCTTTCAATTAAGACGCTCAATGAAAATAATATTATCAGGATAATCATCAAAGACAGCGGCCCCGGCATAGCCCCTGAGAATCTTAATAGAATCTTTGATCCCTTCTTTACAACAAAGGGTGTTGGAAAGGGAACAGGCCTTGGCCTTTCTGTGGCCTATGGCATAATAAAGGAGCAGGGAGGAAAAATATATGCTGAAAGCAAACCGGGCAAGGGCGCTAAGTTTATTATAGAGCTTCCTGTTGTGAAGGAAAAGGAGGTCATTGAGGAGAAGGAAAGACCAGCAGAGGCAGCGCAGACAACAAAGAAGGCAGCAGGGATAAAGGCGGCAAAGAAGGCGAATATCCTCGCTGTTGATGATGAACCAGTGATACTGGAGCTGATAAAAGAGATATTGTGTAATGACGGCCACACGGTGGATACCACGACAAGCGCAAATGATGCCTTAAAGATGATAAAGGAAAAGAGGTATGACCTTCTTATAAGCGATGTCAAGATGCCTGAGATGACAGGCATTGAGCTTATCAAAAAAGTGAAAAAGATTGACTCTGAGCTGGCAAAGAGGGTTGTAGTGTCAACCGGTGATAGTTCAGCAGCAGAGGCAGAGAATAAAGAAATAAAGACCTATCTCCTTAAGCCCTTTACAGTAGATGGCCTTAAAAGGGCAATTGCAAATGTGCTGAAAGAGAAAAGGTGAGGCGCAGGCAGTTAGATGAAAGGAGATGATGCAATCTACGATGTTATTATAATCGGCGCCGGCATGGGCGGACTTACAGCAGGCGCACTCCTTGCTAAAGATGGACTAAAAACACTGGTCATTGAAAAGCACTCCATACCGGGCGGTTATGCAACATCCTTCAAAAGAAAAGGCTTCTGGTTTGATTCTGTCCTTGATGCAATAAGCGGGTGCCATGAGGGCGGATGGATATGGCAGGCATTAAAAAGGCTATGTTTGGAAAAGGAGATTCAGTTTACCCGCCTTGACCCTGTCCGCACAGATTCCTTTCCTGATTTTAAGTTTGATGTCAAAAAGGATTTAAACCTCTTTATCGCTGACCTTCAAAGGCTCTCACCAAAAGATGCAAAGGGCATTGCCGAACTCTTCACCATAATGAAAGAAATTCACCACGCAGTAATGACCCTTCCGGCAGATGTTGTCTGGAAGGATCCGCGCATTGCAAAAAAGTATCCCCTCTTTTATAAATACAAAGACAAGACCTTTAATGGGCTTTTGGATGAATATGTGCGAGATGAAAAGGCAAGGGCAATCCTGTGCGACAGGTCTGCCTTTATGGGCATGCCGCCATCGCAGGTCTCTGCCATTGGCATGGCTACAATGATTATTACCTATGGCATGAATGGCGGCTATCGTATAAATGGCCTGACACAGAAACTTCCAGATGCATTGGCAGAAGCTATCAGAAAAAATAGCGGCAGCCTTCTGTTTAATTCAACTGTAAATAAAATAATTGTGAAAGATAAAAAAGCTGTTGGAATAGCAGCAGAGGACGGCAGGACATTTTATGCCAAAAAGATAATATCAAATATCAGCGCAAAAAAGACCTTTCTTGAACTTGTTGGAAGGGGGCATTTACAAAATGAGTTTGCAGACAAGATAGAAGGCATGAGGCCTTCGGTATCATTTTTTTTAGTATATCTCGGCATTGATCTGGATTTAAAAAAGATGGGGCTTACGCACAGTATCGGCTCTTATCCATCCTTTGATATTGAAGGGACATTCTCAGATATAAACAGGGATATATGCTCGCCTAAGGCATCGTTAGAACTTATAATATACACACTGACAAACCCTGATATGGCGCCAAAAGGCGGTCATTCCCTTATACTAATGACAAAGGCAGGATATGATTATGAAAAGGACTGGAAAGGGTGCAAGGAAAAAGAGGCAGAGGGATTAATCAAGATGGCCGAGCGCGTGATACCGGATTTATCAAGGCATATTATTATTCAGGATTCTGCAACGCCATTGACGCTTGAAAGATACACAGGTAATGATAAAGGCGCTGCCTTTGGCTGGGCGCAGGGTGTAGATCAGGTCGGCTTAAACAGGCCCCAGATAGAGACGCCGATAGAGAATCTCTATCTCACAGGCCACTGGACCATACCCGGAGGTGGCGTTGAATCTGTAGTAGCATCAGGGATATTGGTAGAAAGAAAGATAATAAAAGAAATGGGCGCTTAGGGCTTAATATTAGGCCCGCCCCCTCTAACAGATTTAAGGATTATCATGCCGATAAAGAAGAAGGCAGCAAGAGAAAGTATTGCAGGCCTCTGACTGCTGAACATACGAGAGAGTTCACCAAAGAGAAGCGGGCCTATTATAGCAGAGGACTTTCCAACAAGTGAATAGACCCCAAAATATTCTGCCTCTTTTCCTTTGGGAATAAGCTGTGTATAGAATGCCCTGCTTGCTGACTGAACTGTGCCAAGCCCGAGTCCTGCAAAGGATGCGAGCGCCCAGAACTGCCCCTTTGTTTGAATAAAGAAGGCTATGGCTGCCACAGATGTCCACATCAGGAGTGAGATTATAACAACCCTTTTGGGCCCCCATATATCTGTTGGCCTTGCCAGAACAAAGGCGCCAAAAAGCGCTGAAAACTGTACGATTAGATAAAGTACTATAAGCTCATGGGGTTTGAAGCCGAGGGTGGTAGCTGCAAATATGCCTGAGAAAATAATCACAGTATTTACACCATCCTCATATATAAGATAGGAAATCAAGAACCCCCGCGATTCTTTTCTGCCCCATATCTCTTTTAATGTCTTAATTGTATATTTAAAACCCCTGACCCCTGCCTGAATCGCAGATAAGCCCCCTTTGGCATCTGAAGGTAAAAAAACAAAGGCTGGTAATGAAAAGAGCGTAAAAAAGATAGCAACCATAAGCCATGCGGCCTCAAATCTACCGGATTTTACCAGAGGAAGGGATAGGAGAAGGGAGAGGATAGAACCTGCATAACCAACGGCAAACCCCCAAGCAGAGACCCGCCCCTGATATTCAGAAGGGGCGATTCCCGGAAGAAATGAATTGTAAAAGACAAGCCCGCCTTCCATACCGAGATTTGCCAAGGCTATCAACAGGAATCCTTCAATAATCATCCCCTTCTCAAGCATAGAAAGGCTTGCTATGGCCGTCACACTAAATAAGGTATATAAAAAGAGGAGCCTCTTTCTTATTCCACCATAATCTGCAATGCCGCCGAGGAAAGGGGAGGTCAATGCTACTGTGGCCATGCTTACTGATATTGCCCTTCCCCACCACAGGTCACCAACACCAGCCTCATTCCCAACTATAACATTCACATAATATACAGGAAAGACCACAGATGCAATAACAGCAGAATAACTTGAATTTGCAAAGTCAAAGAGCGTCCAGCTTAGGAGATGCCTTTTATTTAAATTCATAGCCATCCGCAGAGCCTGTTGCATCAACAACTATATCATAATCTTTCTTGATCTGTAAATTATCAGGGAGGGCCGTCTTTATATTTTGCTCTCTCGCTATCTTTAGCTTATTTTCATGTTTCCCAACGAGTATTATATTTGAATTAAAAAGGCGAAGCACACAGGAGATGAGAAGGCCAAGCTTACCATCCCCCAGAACAAGGATTTTATCATCTGGTTTTATCTGAACCTGTTTTGTTATCTCAAAGGCCGCTGCCAGAGGCTCTGTAAAAACCGCCTCTTCATCAGAGATGTTTTCTGGGACCTCATGCAGATTATCTAATGGCAATGTGATATATTCAGCAAAGGCGCCGTCTTTATTAAAGATACCAAGCACCTTCCTGCCAGGGCAGTGGCTTTTAAGTCCCCTTTTGCAATATTCACAGACGCCGCATCCACAATTGATTTCACCACCAACCCTCTTGCCAATTAATCTCTGATCCTTACCATTTATCTTTTCAACAACCCCAACAAACTCATGCCCTATTATACCTTTAAACCCAATATAGCCTTTTGTAATTTCAATATCAGTGTTGCAAATACCGGCCATTCGCACCCTGATC
>CAKKST010000378.1 GCA_919903585.1 Nitrospiria bacterium
CCTCTCCCCTTTGGGGAGAGGATTAAGGTGAGGGGAAGAGGATTAAATGATAGCAAAGGTCATATCCAGCGCTCTTATTGGCATTGATGCCTATCTCTTGGATGTGGAGGTTGACATTAGCCTCGGCCTCCCTGTGTTCTCCATTGTCGGCCTTCCTGACCTTGCGGTAAAGGAGAGCAGGGACAGGGTTCGTGCTGCCATAAAAAATATCGGCCTTGACTTTCCTGTAAAAAAGATCACCATTAATCTCGCCCCTGCAGATATTAAAAAAGAAGGCTCTGCCTTTGACCTGCCAATTGCCATCGGTATTTTAGTAGCAGAAGGGATAATTGCAAAGGAAAGGATAAAAGGCCTTTTAATAGCAGGCGAGCTTTCCCTTGACGGCATGATAAAACCTATCCGCGGCGCACTCTCTATTGCAGTTGCTGCAAAAAATGCAGGGCTTTCTGGAATCATCCTGCCGGCAGAGAATGCGCCCGAGGCAGCGGTTGTAAAGGGCATCAATGTCTATCCTGCAGAAATACTCTCACAGGTCATTGAGTTTATAAATGGCAGGGCGGATATCACTCCAATGAACATTGACCTTGATGAGGTCTTTAAGGATAATTCTATTTACGATGAGGACTTTGCAGATGTAAAAGGACAGGAGCATGCAAAACGCGCATTAGAGATTTCAGTTGCAGGTGGGCACAATATATTAATGATAGGCCCGCCCGGCTCTGGAAAGACCATGCTCGCAAGGAGGCTTCCCTCAATAATGCCGAGGCTCACCTTTGATGAGGCAATTGAGACAACAAAGGTGCACAGCATAATGGGACTGCTTCCTTCAAAAAAGCCGCTGCTAACAATCAGGCCCTTTCGTTCGCCGCATCATACAATCTCAGATGCCGGCCTGATCGGCGGCGGCCAGATACCAAGGCCAGGCGAGGTATCGCTTGCGCATAATGGCGTGCTATTTTTAGACGAGATGCCTGAGTTTAAAAGGAATGTGCTGGAGGTATTAAGGCAGCCGCTTGAGGATGGCAGGGTTACAATATCAAGGGCAATTGCATCTTTGACATACCCTGCACACTTCATGCTCATTGCTGCAATGAACCCCTGTCCCTGCGGCTTCTACACCCATCCATCGCATCCATGCACATGCACACCGCATCAGATAATACGCTACCGCTCCAAATTATCAGGCCCCCTCCTTGACAGGATAGACTTACACATAGAGGTGCCGCCATTACCCTTCAAAGATATTTCGGATGACAGGCCAAAGGAAATGTCCGAGGATATAAGGGAAAGGATAGGCAGGGCAAGGGAAATACAGCTAAAGCGATACAATGAAATCGGCATATACTGCAATGCACAGATAAAGGCAAAACATCTTAAAAAATACTGCAAGATTGGTGATGCCTCCCACAGCCTTATTGAGACTGCTGTAATAAAATTCGGTCTAAGCACAAGGGCATACAGCAGGATACTACGCGTCTCCCGCACCATCGCTGATCTTGCAGGGGCAGAGGACATCTTACCTGAACACATCTCTGAGGCAATCCAGTACAGGAGTCTGGACAGGAAGATAATTTAGGCATTGACAATGGTGTAACAAGCGGTCACTCCTTAATCCCCATTGTCATTTTGTATTTCTTAAGCCATCTGTGGATAGATTTTCTGTCCACGGCTGCGAGCTTTGCTGCCTTTGAGATGTTGTAATCGCATTTTTTGAGAAGGTTCATAAGATAGTTCTTTTCAAATACCTCAAGCCATTCACTCCTTGCCTTCTTAAATTCAAGTTCAGATATCTCCGGCCTTTGTATCATTCCTTCTGATATCTTTTCCTTTATATATTCAGGAAGGTCATCAGCCGTTATGGCATCGCCATCGCAGAATGAGATTGCCCGCTCAATTATATTTTGAAGCTCCCTTACATTACCCGGCCAGTAGAAATTTTCAAGCAGACGCATTGCCTCAGGTGATATCCGCGAAATATTTTTCTTGTTTAGATTTGCAAAATGCCGCAGATAATGATATGCAATCAGCGGTATATCCCCTAATCTTTCACGCAATGGCGGCAGGATTATTGTTATTACATTAATCCTGTAGTATAACTCCTCCCTGAATTCCCTTTTTTTGATTGCCTCTCTCAAATCCTTATTTGTTGCAGAGATCACGCGGAAGTTGACATCTATGAGTTTCCTCCCGCCGATTCTCCTAAAATTTTTCTCCTGCAGCACCCGAAGGAGCTTTCCCTGAAGATTAAGGCTGATATCGCCAATCTCATCAAGAAATAGCGTACCGTCATTTGCAAATTCCAACAGACCAGGCCTTGTTATATGCGCCCCTGTAAATGAGCCCTTTTCATGGCCAAAGAGCTCGCTTTCAAGGAGGTTCTCAGGCAGAGAGGCGCAGTCTACAGGTACAAAGGATCTTTTGAAGTGATTGCTGTTTGTATGTATGCTCCTTGCAATAAGCTCCTTGCCTGTTCCGCTTTCACCGAGGATCAGGATGTTCGCCTCGCTCTTAGCCACTTTTTTTACTACCTCTAAGACATTCTTTAATGCCACGCTTGTGCCAATAATATTTTCAAAGCTGTAAGCAGTCTCAAGCTGCATCTTGAGATTTCTGTTCTCCTCAAGCAGCCGCTTCTGATTTAATGCACGTTCAATAACCACCCTGAGCTGGTCTGCTGAAAAGGGCTTTTGTATATAATCAAAGGCCCCTTCTTTTATTGCCTCTACAGCAGACTGGACAGTTGCATAGCCTGTTAAGAGGATAACAATTATCTCAGGGTCAATCTTTTTTGCCTCCTTTAACACCTCAATCCCGTCCTTCTTTGGCATCTTTAGATCTGTTAGCACAATGTCTGGACGCTCAGCGCCGATACGCTCTATTGCCTTTTCAGGGTCGCTTTCTGTAAGGCACGCATATCCCTGCTTGGTTATCAGCCTCAGACAGTTTTCCAGAAAGTCCTTTTCATCGTCAATTACAAACACACACTTTTTATCCATTATTTGTATATCTCCGTAACCGTTGGTATGGTTATTGTAAAGGCTGCGCCCCTCCCTGCCTCGCTCTTTACCTCTATCTTGCCATGATGGTCTTTTATTATTCCATAGCATACAGCAAGTCCAAGACCCGTGCCCTTGCCGACCTCCTTTGTGGTAAAAAAGGGGTCAAATATCTTGCCAAGATTTTCCTTTGGGATGCCGCATCCTGTATCAGAGACCGCTATCTGGATGAAATAGTCATTCCTGAACTTCTTTTTGCTTTCAATTATTATCCTGCCGCCCCTTGTTGATGCATCAAGGGCATTATCAATGAGATTTAACATTGCCTGTTCTAATTTCTGGCCATCGCCCATTATTGGAGAGAGGTTTGGAGAAAACCGTTTTTCTATCTGGACGCCCTTTTGCAGGGCAAGCCTGTCAAAGAGTATTACTGCCTTTTCCAGAACATTGTTGACATTGATCTGCTCAAGTCCTGAGTCCCTCGCTGTCTCCCTTGAAAATGCAAGGAGGCCGCCGACTATCTTGGAGACCCTCTTTGCATGTGCGCTGATTACCTTCAGGTCATTCATTACCTCTGGGCTAAGGCCGCTTTCCTTTGCCTCCATCTCAAGACATTCAATCCTGTTTAGGATTATCCCTATGGGGTTATTTATCTCGTGGGCAACGCCTGCAGCAAGCTTTCCTGTTGCAGCAAGTTTTTCTGTTTGAATAAGATGTGTCTGCGCCTCCTGAAGCTCCTTTGTCCTGTCCTGAACACGGGATTCAAGCTCCCTTGTCCACTGCTCTAATTTATCGCAGGATTTTGTTAAACTTACGGCCATCTGATTGAAACCCTTTGCAAGCTCGCCTATCTCATCATTGCTCCGCACGGCTATTATCTTGCTAAAATTGCCTGCCGCTATCTCCTTTATATTACTAATAACCTCCTTTATAGGGTCAGTGACTATCCCTTTCATTGTTATCTTCATGGCGATGACAACAAAAATTATGGCTGTAAAAGCTGCAAAAACTATTATCGCCTTGCTTGCCTTATTGATTGATAAAATGATGATGAGTGAAAATGCAGCTATAAGAAGAATTGTTAGCAAGCCTGATAATTTTGTTTCAATATCCTTTTTAAGCATCGCTACTTTTTTTCGGCAGCCGCAGGCCCATTTCCATCTTCGCAGTTGCAGAGGACCCTGATATAAGATATCACATCCCATACCTCCTGCTCCCTGAGCGCATTTCTCCATGATGGCATCAATTCAGAGAGTCCGGTGGATTTTCCCCCATACCAGATTATGCCGTAAAGTTCCGCATCAGTCCTTTTGGACATTTCTGTTTTATCTGTATGGTCTGCCGGCCTTGTTCCCAGCGCTGCGCCCTTATTGCCTGTGCCATTCCCCTTTACCCCATGGCACTGGGCGCAGAAGGACTGGTATATTCGCCTGCCATTTTCAGCATTCCCTTTTTGTGCGGCATCGGCAGTAATTATAAAAACAAAAAACATAATTAAAAAAAATAAAACTATTTTTTGCATCTCTCCCCCACCAACTATTACTAATAAGTTCATAAGTAAGAAGACA
>CAKKST010000379.1 GCA_919903585.1 Nitrospiria bacterium
CCCCCGCCCCATGATTTGCTTTGCAGCCAATGTTAGCCGCAGTTGGTGGGCGCAGCCCAGCCTGCTGACTCTCATTTGCTGTTAAGGTTTGTAAAGGCTAATAAAGTCCACTCTTTCAAAATCAGGATCATTAGAGGCAAGGAGAGTAAAACCATTATTCTTCATAACCGAAAGATTAATGGCATCATTAGTGAAGAGCCTGTATTCCTTTTTTAGAATATTACTTAGCTTAATGTCTCTGAAATTAACTGCAAGAATATCAATACCCATTCCTTCTATAAGATCAGAAGAAGCGAGGTGGTCTGAAAGTATGGTTATCTTTTCTGGATTTGCTTTTAGATATTCAAGAACCTTTTTGGTTTGAAGACCCAGTTTATTAGAGCCTTCTATAATCATGAGGCGATGAAGAACCTCTGCTAAAACAAGCGTTGATGTATAACCTCTTAGTCTCCCAGACTCTATCCTTTGAAAGAACTCAAGGCAGGAATTAGCAAACTTCTCAAATTTTGAAAAGTGATAAATAAAGATATTTGAATCAATGAATACCTTTGAATCATCTGCTATCTCAGATAGAAACACTATTCCTCCAGGCAGCTATATTGGGGGTTTAAAGCAGCCTCTTCTATAACCTCTGGAGCGCCTTTAACAATACCCTGGCTGGCCTTTGCCACATTCTTTATTTCCTTAATAATTATCTCTATTTTCTGATGTTCATTTAGTTCTATCTTCTCTAAGGGCTTAAACACCCCATTTTCATATATTGCCTCAATAGTTTTGGACATATTTATTACCTCTGTTTTTAATTAAAGAATAAAGAATTGGGGTGAAAAAGTCAAGAAAAATAGGGGAGGCAGGGGTGAGAAGAGGGAAGAAAAACAAAAAGGGCGGGGATTGCCCCCGCCCCATGATTTGCTTTGCAGCCAATGCCAGATATTGTTGGCGGGCGCAGCCTGCCCTACAGACTGACTATTAAGTTCTTTTCTTTTTAGGGTGGTCTTCCCTGTAAGAAACAATGAGGCCCCAAATCCCTACAATGACTAAACCTGCGAGAATTATATAAGCTCCTGCTGACATATTACACCTTCCTTTTTGGTGGAATAATATAAAAGGCAATTAAAATCAATGAAACAACAATAATGGTTATTGCTACGCCACCATAAATGGTAAGACTGTTTGTAAGGACACTACCAATAAGCCCGACTGTGGCAAGATATTTGGCTACATCCATCAACATCTTACCTAATTCCTTTCTTCTATCCTCATGTTTCATTTATTATTAATTATCCTACTTTTCTCGGGTTTTGTCAAAGGAAAATGGAAAGGGGCTGAAAGAAACAAAAAGGGCGGGGGTTGCCCCCGCCCCATGATTTGCTTTGCAGCCAATGCCAGCCGCAGTTGGCGGGCACAGCCCAGCCTACTGACTACTACCACAACGCAATGCAGGACACAACGTCCCCAATGTCCAGACATTATTCTCGAATTCTAATTCTATGAACCTCAACCAAAAATAACTTACCCTTATAATAATCCATATCTGAGTGGGCTGACAAGTAACCTTTCAACCTTGTGATAAGCTGTGGCATAATTTCCGGATGATTTTTCACCTGAAGGGCTATAATACCTTTATAGTTTACCGGAGGATATGTAACAATATCTGAAAAATCTCCATTTAAAGAAATTAAAATGGAATCAAGTTCCTGCGCCTTTGAAATCACAAGAGGGTCTGGCGAATCGGTAGGAATATGTTCTTTCAGCAGAAAAACCTCGTGGCCAGCATCTCTAAGCGTTTTGACTATAAAATTAGAAACGCAGTGGTCTGCAAAGAACCTCAGCGGCATTAAACCGCAACCTCAAATTCCGATAGCTCACGGGCATAATTCAAACAAGCAGCTATCTGTTCCTTTGTAATGTCAGGAAACTCATCTATAATTTCTTCTGCAGTTTTGCCAGCAGCAAGATATCCAAGGATAAGGCTAACAGGGATTCTGGTTCCTTTTATTCTCGGCTTACCCTTAAGCACATCGGGTGTGCTTACAATATATTCCTTCCAATCTGAATTCATTTCATCCTCCTATGTAAATTATGGCTTACGGTAAATAGAAAAATATTAATTCATTATGTAAAATTATATCATATAATTTACAAAATAGGTATAAAAAGTTTAATGATATTGTTGTGTGAAGGCGGGCAGAAAAGAAAAAAAGGGCGGGGATTACCCCCGCCCTGTGTTGTTGTTATGTTTTTGTAGGGGCCACGGCGCGCCGTGCCCCTACTCTTACGGCAGCGCCAATGCCAGATATTGTTGGTGGGCGCAGCCCACCCTGCTTGCTGGTTCATATTATGTTCGGTATCCTTAAGTCAGGAATGCCGTTTAACCCAAATTACAAGAATAACTCCCAACTTAAGTCGGGAGTTATTCTTGCTTGACATAGAAAACGGTATCTACAAACTGACCCTTGTAACTTCCCAAAATAACTCTTGCATTAACTCTTTTGGTGGGTGTATAATACCAACTATGAGGGCTGTAAAAATCCTTCACACAAAAGAGATTAAAGGTGATGAAATTGTAGAAATCAAAATATGGCAGGTTCCGAAATCGGGTGATAAGCCTCACGGCGTTAAATACTCAATTGTTTATATCAAAGGCGGCAAAAGACTTATGGGTTATGACAATGCAGAAGGCAAAGGAGACCACAGACATTATGGAGACAGGGAGGAGCCATATAAATTTACCAGTATATGGAATTTAATAAAAGACTTTAAAAGAGATATAAAAAAATTAAGAGGGGGTGGTTGGGATGAAGATTAAAAGGGTTAAAATAGAAATAAAGGGACTCAATGAGGCATTAAAAGAAGCCGGGGTTGTTTTTGAAAGGCTTTCAAAAGGTGAGCATATCCAAAAAAAGACGGCAATCTATTTCAGCAACCTGAAAGAAATGCGGAAAGTCCTTACCGAAAAGCGATTAGAACTTTTGAAAATAATTAAAGATAAAAAACCTTCATCTGTATATGAGCTTGCAAAAATGGTCAGCAGGGATATTAAGAATGTTCTGGAAGACCTAACATATCTTCAAGAGCTTGGGCTTGTAGAGATAACAAAGACAAAGAATAAGAAAATTCCCTATGTAGACTATGATAAGATTGCCTTTGAAGTGGCAATTTAAGAGGAAAAGAAGGAAACAAAAAGGGCGGGGATTACCCCCGCCCTGACATGTGATTTGCATTTTGTTTCTGTAGGGGTTCAAAATTTTGAACCCCTACGATAGAAAAATATCCCTGCTCTTACGGCAGCGCCAATGCCAGATATTGTTGGTGGGCGCAGCCCACCCTACTGACTGACCCCAATGAATACCAGAATGTCAATAAGCAAGTCCGACCCCATT
>CAKKST010000380.1 GCA_919903585.1 Nitrospiria bacterium
ATCCCATCAATATACCTTGAGAGCGCCCTCGCTGTATCTGCAATCGGTTCGCCCCTTCCAATCTGTAGCTCAGAGACAGGAAGGACCACGGCCTGACCGCCGAGCTGATATATCCCTACCTCAAAGGAGACCCTTGTCCTTGTTGATGGTTTTTCAAAGATCATGCCCAGTGTTTTGCCAATCAATGGGCACTCCGGTTTTCCTGCCTTCTGCTTCCCCTTGAGTTCAGCAGAGAGGTTCAGGATATCTGAAAGCCCTTCCTGACTTAGTTCGTTTATTGTTAAAATATCCTTTTTCATCTTATCCTCTTGAACACATTATAAAGTATCTCAAGCATGGAATCTATCTCCTCTTTTGTAATTATTAATGGCGGAAGAAATCGCAGGATCCTGTCCATTGTGCAGCTTATGAGCAGTCCCTCTTTTATGCACTCCATCACAATATCCTTTCCATCAATATTAAGCTCCATGCCGATTAAGAGCCCCTTGCCACGTAAATCCTTTATAAATGAAGACCCTTTTTTCAGCTCCTTCAGACCCTTCGTAAGATAATCACCCATGCGGATGCAGTTCTCAAAGAGGATGCCATCCTCTATTATAGTCTCCAGCGCTGCCTTTGCTGCAGAGCAGGCAAGCGGGTTGCCTCCGAATGTTGATGCATGGCTGCCCGGCGCAAAGGCCTCTGCAACATTATCCTTTGCGAGGATGGCGCCTATTGCAACACCATTCCCAAGCCCCTTTGCCAGCGTCATTATATCAGGCTCAATGCCGTAATGCTCATAGGCAAAGAGCTTCCCTGTCCGTCCCATCCCTGTCTGGACTTCATCAAAGACGAGAAGGATGCCTTCATCATTGCAGAGCCTGCGGAGTTTTTTCAAATAATCATTATCTGGTATGTTTACGCCGCCCTCTCCCTGAATCGGCTCAAGCATTACTGCAGCGGTCTTTTTATTTATGGCCTTCTTTACAGCATCAATATTATTGAACGAGGCATATTTAAATCCCGGCAGTAACGGCTCAAAGCCCTTCTGCACCTTCTCCTGTCCTGTGGCAGTAATGGTTGCCATTGTGCGGCCATGAAAGGATTTCTCCATTGTAATAATCTCATAGCGGCTGCCGTTTAATTTTTCCTTCGCATACTTGCGCACAAGTTTTATTGCTGCCTCATTTGCCTCTGCGCCGCTGTTACAGAAGAAGACCTTGTCTGCAAAGGAATTTTCTACAAGGAGCTTTGCCAGCTTTATCTGCGGTTCATTATGATATAGATTGGAGATATGGATGAGGCGCTGCGCCTGCTTCTGGAATGCCACAGTCACCTTTGGATGGCAATGGCCGAGATTGCATACAGCAATTCCTGACACAAAATCAAGGTACTCCTTACCATCTGTATCATATACAAGCGCACCCCTTCCTTTTATAATCACAATAGGAAAGCGGTTATATGTATTCATTATATATTTTTTTGAATCCCTTAGGAGTTCCTCAGTAAGCATGGTGCAAATTTAACATTTAATAACTTGAAAATCAAGGGCTTTTCTGTTTTTAAAGAGATTTGAAGGTCTTGCAATAGTGAGGAAGTGTTATATGCACGGCAATGAGAGTGCATTATTTGCAAGGTAAACCCACATGAGCCCTTAGCTTACAAAGAAGGATGAAAATCTGTCAGGCGAGACGCCTGACCCCCTGTGAATTTGTAGGCACGGTTTTAACCGTGCTACTTTGCACGAATAAATTCGTGCCTACATTGCTTTGGCTGAGGAGAATATGCATTTTCAGGGCAAAAAAATGTTGACAAAATATTAGGCTATGGTTATTATGTTTTAGAGTGTGCCGAAGTGGTGGAATGGTAGACACGCACGTTTGAGGGGCGTGTGGGGAAACCCATGTGGGTTCGAGTCCCACCTTCGGCACCATTAAAAATCATGCCGATCTATCCTGCCTGACAAAAAGGTATTTTTTGATGGAAAAACTAATTGAAAAGGCAAATATCCTTGTAGAAGCGCTGCCGTATATCAAAAAATTTTCCGGGAAGACTATTGTCATAAAATATGGCGGCAGCGCCATGACAGATGAAGCGTTAAAAGAGAAGTTTGCCCTTGATGTGATATTAATGAAATATGTTGGCATCAATCCTGTGATTGTCCATGGCGGCGGGCCAATGATCGGCAAGACAATGGAGAGGCTCGGCAAAAAGCCGGTATTTGTGCATGGCCAACGTGTGACGGATAAGGAGACCATGTATATAGTTGAGATGGTATTGGGAGGAAAGGTAAATAAAGAGATAGTCTCCTTCATTAACAAGCATGGCGGCAGGGCTGTTGGCCTGACAGGCAAAGAGGGGGGCATGATTACAGCAAAAAAAATGAAGATAAAAGGCACAAAGGGCGTAGACATCGGCCTTGTTGGTGAGGTGAAGTCTGTTGATGCCAGTGTTATCCTCTCTGTTTTAGATAAGGGCTTTATACCTGTTATTGCGCCAATGGGTATAGGCGATGACAGCCAGACATACAACATAAATGCAGATTCAGCAGCAGGCGCTATTGCAGGCGCATTAAAGGCAGAGAAGCTTCTGCTCCTTACAGATGTAAAGGGGATTATGAATGACAAGGGGAGGCTTATACCAACCCTTTCAAAAAAAGAGGTAGAGTCCCTGATAAAGAAAAAGGTTATTAAAGGCGGTATGCTTCCAAAGGTTGCCTCCTGTTTTACTGCTTTAAAGGGCGGCGTGAAAAAGACCCACATCATTGACGGCCGCGTTCCCCATGCTTTGCTACTTGAAATATTTACGGATAAAGGAGTGGGGACAGAGATTGTAAGAGCGGCTTCGTAAAAATGTACGAGGGCGAGGCGACGCCTCGCCCCTACTTTTTTATAACCACACTCCTCCATATATTATAAATAAATATAAAAAGTGCAGAGGCAGCAAGGATTCCAAAGGGATGTCTTAGATTGCCTAAAAAGGCAGAGCTAAAAAATATACCAAGGAGCCATGAAAAGACAAATCCTGCAACACCAATATTCGCAAGTTTAAGATTAAGGCGCATCAGAAACAGGCTGTGGACCTTATTGTCTGCAAATCTCGGCAGTATATGATAACCCACACCGAATACCATCATAGCAATCCAGCCAAGAAAATAGGTATGATAGATAACAGGCCTGAATCTTATATAACCGTCAGGCATCAGAGAAATAAAAATAGTCAATGTTGTGCCGAGGATGAGATAGGGTGTGCTTAGCCTTGTAAACCTCACAGCTATTTTATCGCTTTCAATATACCTTTCATCCTTTAACGGTTCTTTGTCAATCTGGGGTTTTTGTGTAAAGGTTTTTATGATGTTAAACATAAAGATATACGCTCCAGCAGCCTCAAATACGGCAAATAGGACAATTACTGTTCTGTTCAAGAATGATAATCCCGCTGCCATTCCAATAACACCAACAATCATCATATAGAGGTGATAGCTTGCCCATTTCCCGCTATACATTGGCCGATTGCTGAAAATAGGTATGTAGTGATAATTTACGCCAAAGATAACCATGAAAATAAAACCAAAGATATTGATATGGGAATGGGCAAGGAAAATACCAGGTGCAAAAGGCACGAGAATATCCTTCACGCTATTAATGATAAGGGCTGTCCCCAACGTAACACCGGCCGCCAGAAATAAAAAACCTGCTAAAATAAAATTTCTTGTAATGCTGCTCATAATATCTACTTTCCTGTCTTGACACAAATAAGTTAGATATGTTATTTATAACACTATCTTCACTATAAAAGAATCAGCCAAAATCTGGCTTTGCCAGTTTTGTAATCCCCCTTACCCCCCTTTACTAAAGGGGGGTAAGGGGGATCATAGGGAGGCAGGGAGCGTAAGCGACCGTCGGAAGGGAAACTGGAGGTTTCCCTTCCGAGTGTATTGCCGGAGTGGTGAAATAGGTAGACGCACGGGACTCAAAATCCCGCGGGGGCAACCCCATGAGAGTTCGATTCTCTCCTCCGGCACCATCTCTTCTATACCGCTATTTCTAATGCTATCTTATCATAAGTTATAATCGGCCTTGTCTTCATTTATTGGTAAATGTAGACCAATGCTAATCAGGTGTCAATAAAAACTTGATACCCAAAAGAGGCCATTTTAGAATTCAATCAGTCGTGGAAATTAGTTTAAAAACTGGTTTATACGCTTAACAACATAATTGATTTGGGCTGAGGTTGGGCAATGTGCAGCTTGACCCCATGCACATCGTAAGATACTGTTAAATCTGTTTTTTCTTTTAATTTTTCAGGTGAATTGATATATTTTTAAAAGGCGAAGGTATCTAATCAATGGACACTAATCAAAATGGCGCGGCCTCAATAATATTAGTTCCCTTAAATAGCCATTTTCTTTCCCCCTTTTCAGGCCTTATACCCTTTATGACCTCTTCACTCTGAACCATCTTTATCTGATATGCTGCAGTCTTTATCTTTTCCTTCTCCATATCAGCATTAAACCTCTGCGGAATTAATGGAGCAGATGCCTTACTGGCATACTCAATTTTAACATATACACTTACTGTCCTCCTCGGCCTAAAAGGTGCGCTTGGAGTTCTTTCAACCTCTTCCTCCTCTTTTATAATGGTATATTTCATCTCTGGGATAAAAAGAAACCGTTCTGACCAGTGGGAAGAAATATCTGCATCAGGTTTTATCTTTTCAAAGGCATCCTTTTCAGCAAGATAATTTGCCTTTAATTGCTCCTCATGCCTTTCTGTTGACTCCCTTAATATAAGCTGTACTTTTTTTTGTGCCTCATAGTTTAATTCATAAATCGCATCAAAGTCCCTCTTCTGCATGGCAATTATATATTCTTCTGCCCCCCTCTTTGGGCTGCTTGCCATTGCAAAAATAAGGATGCCTATTGCAGCAGCTAATATTAGTATCGCTGTGATAATTATATTTGTATGCCTTTTCACTTGAAAACCCATACTCCACCCTCCCCCTACCCCCTCCCATCAAGGGAGGGGGAATGATAGCAGATTCCTTTTGATTTCCCCTCCCCTTGTGGGAGGGGACTAAGGGGAGGGGTGTTTCATAAACATCACCATGTAACATCAGGATAATACCAATGCCTCATCATCCATTCCCTGTCAGATAGTATTGGATTTATCTTTCTGTCCTTGAATGTCGGCGGCGGCACACCCATCCTAATTCCCCTGTATGTATTGTGGCAGGCATTGCATCCGTATATTGGTGATTCGTAACTTCCATAGAATATCAGGCCAAATATGATTATTGTAATTGCAATCACAAGCCCTGCCTTAAATCCCTTTGAGCTGACGGCTTTTTTGGTAGAAGCCGCGGCAGTAACAGCCTTTCCCCTTAAATAGTAAGGCAGAAAGGCAAGTAGCGTAAATAATGTGAATGGTATGTATACCCCGAATAACGGCGCCATAAATCCCTTCAGATACATAATGGGCAAAAGGATTACTACATAAAACCACTCAGGTCCGGGAATAAACTTCCCTTCAAGCGGCATGGGTATAATATCAGGGTCTTCTGATGGGATTGGGAGGAGTTTTGCAAGGATGATTATTGCAACAAAGAATGGCATAGAGATAGATACGTGTTTTAAAAGATAGCTGCCAATACCCTTCTTTCTGAGATTCATGAGGAAGTGCAGGTCTATCAATAATATTGAAAGAAGCGGAAGGATAAGTATATGAAGTATATAATTCCTCGGGATGGTAAAGACATCAATTAAAAGCTGCATCAGCCTGCCCCCTATGAGATAGGTGGTGCCAAAGTAGTTTGAAACCATCTCCATAAACCAGTAGCCCTTCCATTCCCATGGGAGCACAAGGCCTGTGACAATAAAACCTATAACAATAAAAAAGAGGAGAAAGCCTGTGAGCCAAAGGAATCTCTTTTTCTCCTGCAAAAAGTCCTTTCTTACAAGACTTCTTACAAGGTGAATCATCGTGCCTAAAATAAGTAGCACGGCAGACCACCGGTGCATATTCCTTATCAGCCTTCCGCCATAGATAACATTATTAATGGTCTGCACACTACCATAGGCCTTTTCAAGCTGCGGCTGATAATACATGGTCATAAATATCCCTGTTGAAAGCTGCACAAACAGCAATAAAAATGCCATCCCGCCGAAATAGTGCCTGAAATTAACTGACTCAGGCCTTAGATATTTAGAAAAAAAGCCTTTCCTGTTCATCCTCCTGCCTCCTCCCGGACAAAGAATTCGGGTAGTATACCACAAATTCTTTTATCTTGACATAAAATTTAAGTTTAAATATCATATCAAGAGAGGTCTATTATGACGAAAAAGGTCTGGGATATAACTAATCTTATAGAGGAATTAGACCCTAAAAAGGGTGGAACCACAGAGGCGCAAAGGGGCGGCCCCTCTTTTGATTCAGCAGAAAAGAACCCTGCCCTTGCCGCTACACTCTCTATTTTCCTCTGGGGGGGCGGGCAGATTTATAATAATAATATAAGAACAGGCCTTATTCTTGCTCTTTCCATGATTGGATCATGGGGTACCTTCTATCTATTGCTGACAAACTGGTCTGCTATATTTGATTATTTAAAAGGCATTGGCCTTACGCCTATAAATATTATCCTCCTCTTTCTCTTCCTTTATATTATTGTAATGCTTGTCTGGTTTGGGAATATAATAAGCGCCTACTGGCAGGCAGAGAAGAGGAGGAGCAAACCCTTTAATGGAACCGAGCATCCTCTTTTGAGCGGCATTGCATCCACATTAATACCGGGGTGGGGCCAGATTATAAACGGCCAGCCTAAAAAGGGCGCCATATATCTTTTTTCTTTTTTTGTAGGACTCTTCTGCCTCACTGTTATTATTTCCAGTACGGTCCTCTGGCCGTCAATTGACATGGAACATGAAATGTCCACTTTTGAAACAATATTGTTAGTATCATTAATACTGATATTTATTGCATCTTTATTATGGATAATAAATGTCTTTGATGCTATACTTGTTGCCTTTGAACCAGTAAAAAAGGAGTCCATGGGGAAAAGGCTGAGGTATTCCATAAACAGGATAAAAAGCAGAAGAAATCAGATAGAGTTGTGGCAAAGGATGAAGGTTACATTCTTCCTTATACTCCTTTTAATATTCTCTGTAGCCATCAGCTACAGTGTCTTTCCAAAGGAGTATTACTACAATACCCTTACATCCCTTAGCAGGGATTTAAACAAAAACGGGATGAAGGTGCTGCCTGCCTTTATTCAGGATACCGCTGATGCTATCTTCCACAAAAAACAGAAACAACATAACCCTGAAAAAAACAGCATATAAAATGGATTTTTAATGAGGAGGTTTTAAATGTATCTTTTTAAAAAAGGTTTAATTATCCTGATTGTTATCATAGCCTCATTCAGCGCTAATCCTGCCTTTGCGAAAAAGGTGGAGGAGTTTGTTCTTTCCAACGGCCTGAAGGTAATAACAATGGAGGAGCACAAGGCGCCGACAGTAACCTTTCAGGTGTGGTATAAGGTAGGGGCGCGGAATGAGGTTACAGGAAAGACAGGGCTGTCACATTTATTAGAGCATCTGATGTTTAAAGGCACGCAAAAACATGGCAAGGGTGAGTTTTCAAAGATCGTTGCAAAAAACGGCGGGAATGAGAATGCCTTTACAGGCAGGGATTACACTGCATATTTTGAGGTCTTTGCAAGCGACAGGATTCATTTATCTTTAGATCTTGAGTCTGACAGGATGGTGAATCTTTTGATTGATGAAAAGGAGTTTCAATTAGAGAGGGATGTTGTGAAGGAAGAGAGGAGGCTCCGCACAGAGGATGACCCAACATCACTTGTTGTTGAGGAGCTTTATGCAGCGGCCTTCAAGGTTCATCCCTATCACTCGCCTATAATAGGCTGGATGTCTGATATAGATTCCCTGTCAAGGGATGACCTTTATAATCACTACAAAACCTATTATGCCCCGAATAACGCCACAATAGTTGTTGTTGGTGATTTTGATACAAAGACGCTCATGCAAAAGCTAAAGGAATATTTTGAAAGACTGCCAAAGGCAAAGGCGCCGGCTAAGATAAATATCAAAGAGCCTGAACAGCTTGGCGAGCGCAGGGTAACCATACACAAGGAGGCGCAGCTCCCCTTTGTGTTTCTCGGCTATCATGTGCCGAATATCGGGCATAAGGATGAATTTGCACTTGAGGTCTTGTCAAATATCCTCTCTGCCGGAAAGAGCTCAAGGCTGTATCAGGATATTGTTTATGAAAAGCAGCTCGCACTTTATGCAGGCGGGGATTATGACAGGATAGCCGCTGATCCGAGCCTCTTTTATTTTTACGGCGGATTAAAACCGGGCAAGACAACAAAGGAGCTTGAGGATGCCCTTTATGCAGAGATAGAGAGATTAAAGACAGAGCCTGCCGTGGATAGAGAGCTTGAGAAGGCAAAAAATCAGATTGAGGCATCATTTATATTTGCACAGGACTCTATCTTTTATCAGGCAATGCAGATCGGCCAGCTTGAGACAATCGGCATCGGCCATAAATATCTTGATACCTATGTTGACAACATAAGAAGGGTGACAAAAGAGGATATCATGCGCGTGGCAAAGGCATATTTTGCAGAAAAGAACAGGACTGCGGGCATACTCATACCAGTAAAATCAAATGGAAAGGGGCAATAGTAAATGAAAAGGAGATTTCAGATTTTATTTATTTTGATGACCCTGTTATTTTTATACACAGGCGCAGAGGCAGAGGAAAAACCAAAACGTGTAGTTCTGAAAAATGGAATTGTCCTGCTCCTGCAGGAGAGGCACTCCATCCCGACTGTAGTCTTTAACATAAAGATAAAGGCAGGCTCAATATATGAGCCTGATGAGCTTGCAGGCCTTGCAAGCCTTACAGCAGGGCTTTTAACAGAAGGGACAAAGGCAAGGACAGCGAAGCAGATTTCAGAGGAGATAGACTTTGTTGGAGGCTCTATCGGCACAAGCGCGAATTTGGATTATGCGGCAGCAAGCCTTTCAATATTAAAAAAGGATATAACCCTCGGACTTGATCTCCTCTCTGATATATTAATGAATCCTGCCTTTGATGAGAAGGAGATAGAGCGTGAAAGGAGTCAGACATTAGCCGGCATAATAAATCAGAAGGATGACCCTGGCGCTATTGCATCAAATGCATTTTCAAAGATACTCTATCTAAAGCATCCATATTCAAGGCCGTCTGAGGGGCTTGAGGGTACGCTCCCAAAGATAAAGAAAGAGGACATAATAAATTTTCACAGGAAATATTACAGGCCGAATAATA
>CAKKST010000381.1 GCA_919903585.1 Nitrospiria bacterium
GGAGAGGCCAGAACAAAATCCCCTCTCCCCTCTGGGGAGAGGGTAAGGGTGAGGGGTATATTTATTACTTGCAGCACTTTGGCGGCTCATTGCCATATACCTCTTTATTTACTGAAGCAAGCCTTATAAGAAATCTTTTCCACCAGCCCAGCTTTTTAATATATTTTTCTGGTTCTGCATCAAAGATATTTTTACAGGCCTCAGCGCAAAAATAGAATATTGAGCCTTTGTATTCAGATTTGGCTGCTGCCTGATTTTCGTTAATCTCCATGCTGCAAACAATGTCTCTTACCATAAATTCTCACTTCCCGAACCTCGTAAAGACATTCATCAGTTCATCCAGTTTTTTGTCTCTTTCCTTTGTTGTGCCAGTTTTAATGGCCGCTGTAACGCAGGCCTCAAGGTGCCGCTTCATCACAATCTTGCTTACCTGTTCCAGCGCGCCGGCAACAGCGCTTATCTGATGAAGGATGTCAACACAATACTTCTCCTCCTCTATCATCCTTTTTATGCCATTAATCTGGCCTTCTATCTTTTTCAGCCTGTTAACGGCCTCTTTTTTTGTATGCTCGTCTATCATATACTATACATGGGTAGGGTATCATATTTAGAGACCCCCTGTCAAGAGATTTCACATGCATTCCATATGCTTCGGACCCTGACAGTATTTTCTTATCCTTTCACTCCAGAGGCTCTTTATGTATTCTACAAGAGAGCGTGCATCATCTATTGATAGACCTTCTTTTTTCCATGCAATCATCCTCGGATTTCTTGATGAACCCTCAAGTATCATTTCCATAAGCTGCTCATCTGTGTGATGCCAGGCATGGGCGCTTTCATTCAGCGGCGGGGCTATATAATTTCCCTTTTCATCTATTGCATATATATCTGCCGGGTTTTCACCCGCACCCTTTTCACCATGACAGGCAATGCAATTTTTCTTATAAAAACCCTCTCCCTTTGCAACAAGGGATGGAGACAGATCGCTGCTCACCTTTTTTATTGTAGAACCGCTTTGTGACCACAGGTAACCTGCAGCAATTCCAATAGTCAATACTATAACAGCAGGTATTAGCATACCCTTCCATTCGTTCTTTTTGTCCAATATCCTATCCTTTCTATTTAGTCTTTAAATAACTAATCAGGTCTTCAAGGTCTTCTTTTGACATCTCCCACTTCGGCATCATTGTGCTGAGTTGGTTGCCTGCTGGGTCAATGCCGGCTATGACACAGGTCTTGAACGATTCCTCTGTGTAAGGTGGATGCCTTCTCCCAGAAGAATGGACATGGCCCTCTGGGTTTATCAGTGAACTCCATCTTATATCAGGCACATCCATCATCATTTTAGAACCTCTTGCATCTGCGCCATGGCACATGGCGCATCCAACACCCTGCATCCCGTGTGTGTTTTTGATAATTTCACCTTTTGAATTAATCCCTTTAAAAAATATCTTCTCGCCATTAGAGGAAAAAACAGTTTTTTCCTGCCCTTGCATCATACCGCCGCCCATCATACCCGAACCCATACCTCTCATCATACCCATCCGCCCCATCATATTGAACCCTCTATTGCTTCCAAAGAGATAGGAGGTTAAAAAAAGTCCCATTATGCCTGCTGTGATAAACAATAAGCCCTTTTGCAAATCTGATTTCATTTTTTTATCCTGCCCCTACACCTTTAATGAATAATCATATTCAACTGTGGCATTGGTATTCACAAAGAGCTTCCCATCGCTATACTATACACCTGTAGGGTATATTTACATTAACAAATCCCTGGCATCATGTCAATAAAATTATAACTATTTTACCTCCTCCATACCACCCATGATTTACCACCACCATCTGAGCGGTAGAGGGTAGTCTTATATGTTGCAGCGTAAATTATTTTTCTATCCTTCGGAGATGCCGCAATGTATCCTATGACATCGTTCTCATTAATACCCTTCCCAGCCTTTTTCCAGCTTTTTCCTTCGTCTGTGCTTTTCAAGATGCCTTCTTTGAAGATATAAATATACATCTCTTTTTTACTGTCAGGATTTATGTATATTGCAAGTACAGGCGCATCTGATACTGCATTAACCATCTTCCAGTTCGCGCCGCCATCACTGCTTTTATACAAGCCTTTATTTGTCCCTGCCCATAAAATATTTGTATCTGCTGGGTCTATGGCAAGGGAGATGATCGGGGAATATGGACTTGGCTTATTCTCATCCTTTGGAGGCAGGCCCTTTGCATCTGGAAATACCCAGCTTTTTCCGCTATCTGTGCTTTTATATAACTTCCAGTACCAGCTATAAGCAACAGAAGGGTTTGCTGTAAAGGTATGAAAATCCACCTCTCCATCAAGCGAGAGTATCTCCCAGCTTTTCCCCATATCAACTGACCTTCTCAATCCCCTGTTTCTGCCTGTTGGCTGTTCATGGCCGCTTGTAAAAAAGGTTTTTCCATCAGTAGATATTGCAAATCCCATGTAATCAGACCTGTCATTGCCAACCAGTTCACACTCCTTTGCATTACAGAGCAAAAGCCCAATATGCGTTGCCACATAAAGGGTGTCTGGATTATTCGGGTTTACAGCAATACCGTGTATGTGGGTAATTGGGATGTTCTCTTTTGCAGAGACATCCTGTAAGTTTATAAAAAGGGAAATGGTTACAAGCAGTGTAATCGCAATAATTTTAAAATTGTTCATCATATTCCTCCTATCTTGATTCATCAACAATATTTAGAATTTTCCTATCCACCTCATCTGCTATAGATTTGATGCCAGCCTCAGGATAAAAATCCGCTATCACCCTTGGCCTTAAGGCGCTTATATAAGTCTTGCCATTCTGGACATATACACTTATCGGACAAGGAAGCATAAGGGCTATCTTTATATCTTTATTCAATACCTCTGTCGCATATTTTGGATTGCATATCTCAATAATCTTTAATGGCTCTCTGTCAAAACCCTTTGATGCAAGCGTTGCCTTAACATCGTGGGTATGGA
>CAKKST010000382.1 GCA_919903585.1 Nitrospiria bacterium
AGGGTAATTTAAAAGAGGCTGGCTATGCAGTTATCAGCATGGGAAAGTTAGGGGGAGAGGAGCTTAATTTCAGCTCTGATATTGACCTGATATTTGCCTATGATGAGGAAGGGGATACAGAGGGGATATTAAAATATGATGAGCATACAAACAGGATCACGAATAACCTATTTTTTATAAAACTTGGCGAGTCAATCATCCATGCGATAAGTGAGATTACAGATGAGGGTTACTGCTACAGGATAGATATGAGGCTGAGGCCTGAGGGGAGGGTCGGCGCCCTCGCAAGGTCTCTGAATAATACTGAGATATATTATGAGTCATGGGGTGAGACATGGGAGAGGCAGGCGCTGATAAAGGCAAGATTCTCAGCAGGAAATGAGGATGTAGGCAGAAGATTCATTGAGATGATAAGACCGTTTATTTATAGAAAATATATGGACTATGCCTCTATAACAGAGATCAAGCATACAAAGGACAGGATTGATCAGGTAATAGGTGGGAGGGGTGAAAGATTTCATCAGGTAAAATTGGGTTATGGCGGTATAAGGGAGATAGAGTTTATTGTGCAGGCCCTGCAGCTTCTTTATGGCGGCAGGAATCCCGGCATAAGGGAAATAAACACGCTTAAGGCATTGGATAAATTGAGCGGATATAATTATCTGAAAGATAAGGATATTGCGCTTCTGGTTGAAGGATATAAATTTTTAAGGAGGGTAGAGCACAGGCTCCAGATGCTTTATGAATTCCAGACGCATACACTGCCAAAGGAAAAGAAGGAGATACTAAAATTAGCTAAGAGGCTTGGATACAATGAGAAGACTATAAATAGATTTGAGAAGGATTACAAAAGATACACAGAGAATGTAAGAGGTATCTTTGAGAATCTGTTCTCAAAGGGCAATGAAAAGGGAGTTGAGATACCGCCAGAGACTGGTCTTATACTCCTTCCAGATATCAAGATTAGCGATATCAAACCTGTCCTGAACAAATACGGTTTCTCAGACATTAAAAAAGCATATAAAAATATCATGCTCTTAAGGGGAAGTGAGGAGTCACCGCTGACACCGAGGACAAAGAACCTCCTGGCTAATATAATGCCTGCGATACTATCATTTTCCTCCAGAACGCCTGACCCTGATTCAGCCCTGAATAATCTTGAAAGGTTTCTTTCAAAGGCAAACATGAAAGAGGGATATTTCAAGATTTTTTCAACGCACCCTTATATCCTTGAACTCCTCATTAATCTTTTTGGCAGCAGCCAGTTTTTATCTAACATATTAATTAAATCACCTGAGCTTTTTGATGGGTTGGTTGCAACGGATATATTAAATGTTAAGAAAACTAAGGAACAGATGATTGATGAGTTTGAAAAGACGCCCCTCACCCTAACCCTCTCCCGAGAGGGGAGAGGAGAGGGTGAGGGGGCAAAAGGTTTTTTTAACAGACTGAGACGCTATAAAAATAGCGAGTTGATACGGATAGGGGTAAGGGATATCCTTAATCTCTCAGATATGGAGACAATCTTTGAGGAGCTCTCTGACCTTGCTGACGCAGTAATTCAGGTGTTATTGGAATATTTTTATTCGCACCCCCACCCCCCTTCTTCCCCCCTTACTAAGGGGGGAGAAAGAGGGGTGTCCCCCTTAAGGGGGGATACAGGGGGGTCAACAATGGGGATAAAGTTTGCCATAATCGGCCTCGGTAAGTTTGGCGGCAGGGAGCTTGATTACGGTTCTGATCTTGATATTATATTTGTCTATTCCATGCACCCCCCCCTTACCCCCCCTCCTTCCTCCCCCCACAGGTGGGGGAGGATAAAGGAGGGGGAGTTATTAAAGGGGGAGGGTGAGGGAGGGGGTCTTCAAATTGTTTATAAACTCTGTGAAAATATAATTAATGCCTCCTCTGAAATTATGGATGAGGGGATATTATATAGGATAGACCCGCGGCTCAGGCCGCTCGGCAAGGATGGGCCGCTGGCAATGGACCTTGAGGCATATAAAAAATACTTTAAGGAATGGGCTCAGTTGTGGGAGCGGCAGGCATATATTAAGGCAAGACATGTTGCAGGCGACAGAGAGCTTGCAGGAGATTTTATCAGATTAGCTCATGATTTTGTATATTTCACGCCTGCAACAGAAACTGATGCGGCAGAGATAAACAGGACCCGCAATCGTATGATAGATGAACTGGTAGCGCCGCAGCATCGGGGGATGGATATTAAACTGAGCGCAGGCGGAATAGTTGATATAGAGTTTATTGTGCAAATCCTACAATTAAGATACGGCCATGCTGATAAGGATGTAAGGAATGCAAATACAATCTCTGCATTACGCTCTTTGAAAGAGAAGGAATATATCTCGGAGGCTGATTATCATGCCTTGGCTGATGCCTATTATTTTCTAAGGGGGATAGAGCATGGTTTGAGGATTGTTGAGGATAGTGTGCAAAATATCCTGCCAATGGATGAGGCTGCCCTTATCAGGCTCGCAAGGCGAATTGGTTATGAAGGGAGGAATAAATCTGGTGGTAGACTATTTAAGGATTTTAAGGTAAAATGTAAAATAGTCAGGGGAATTTATAATAAGGTATTTCTTTCTCATCTAAGGATATTCCCATGAAACTCTTTAAAACAAACCTTAAGTTCAGGCTTCTTGCCTTTTTCTTTCTCCTCGGCATCCCTGTCCTGATTATTGGAATAATCATTACCTATTACAACGGGTCACAGAACCTGAAAGAGTCTATAGGAAAAAGGTTTCAGGAGATAGCAGAGCAGACCGCAGATAGGACATCGTTTTTCATTGATTATGAATTTCAGAAATTGCAATATCTTTCCAGCAATCCAATATTAATTGATGAGATTAATATAATAAATAAGGTTAAAGGAGGCGATATCAAAAGGCACCTCCGGGACAAGGGGACATCCGCTGACCTTTCAAGTATATTGAACCAATTTATGAGGAATAATAAAGACATATATAAAGGGATAACAATAACAGATAGGGGAGGAAGGGTAGTAGCCTCAACAAAGGAGAATGGAAATCATAAAGACAAAGAGTGGTTGTGGATGACGGCCTATAATGGCATAGCCAATATAAGCGACTTCTATACACGAGAGGGTTCGTATACTTCCACAGGCTCAATTGAATTTTTTGTGGATGTAGCCATCCCTATTATTGACTGGAGGGAGGCAGAGGTTGTGGGTGTAATCAAAGGGACACTGAGCGGCGAATGGATAACAAAGACTGTAGTTAATAGCTGGATTGGCAAGAGCGGGCATACGATGCTTGTTACCAGCGACGGTCTTGTTGCCATCTGCCCCTTTGAATTATTAGAAGGGGATAAGGATTTGCATAAACTTGACAATTCCACAATGAACAGGCTCAAGGCGCTCTCCTCCAATAACTCTAAGTGGGATATTGTTGAGGATAATACCCATGAGGGCAAGAATGCCATTGCTGGCTTTGCACTGATAAGACTATCGCCAGATATCCATAAGATTGAGAAGCAGACGTGGTATATATTTGTAACTCAGGACCCATCTGAAACATACGCACCCCTTTATTCCACTTTATTAAAGAACCTGGCATTTGGTTTATTTCTTATTATCATTTTCTCTATTGGAAGTTATTATGCAGCACAGAGGATTGTAA
>CAKKST010000383.1 GCA_919903585.1 Nitrospiria bacterium
CAAGTACATAGCCATAGGCAAGCCACACAGAACGTCCCTTTCCGTCCTGCCCCGGGTCAAGGCCGTTCCTCGTCAGTGTGTCGTATATCTCTTTTATCCTTCTCCCGTCATTATGGATGACCTTTACCTCATAAGGGATTGATGACATTAATTCCCTTACCTTCTTAAACTCCTTCTCTGTTGCCCTTCCGAGGATGAGGACTATCTCCCGTATATATTTAACCTTCATGAGCTCCTCAATTATCTTTGGCATTGCACTACCTTCAAACTCTGAATAGAGCGCAGGGAGTACGAGTGCAACAGGCCTGCTTTTTGAATGTTCAAGAAGCTCTAATTCCAATCTCTCAAGCGACGGTCTGCCGAGCCTGTGAAGGGTGGTTATTATCCCTGTCTGATAAAAGTCTGCCATAATTAATCTCCTACAGGTGTTCTATATCATCTTCGCCCTTTTTCTTTTGCTCTTCGTAACCCTTCTCAATTAATTTCCTTGCGGCATCTATTCCGCCGGCGCCAAATGCGATGGCAAGGGCTATCACAACGCCTCCAAACATTATTGAGAAGGCTGCAACAACAATGCTCGGCGCCACATTAAGCTGCTCCAGTACCATTGCTAATATCAATACTATAAGCAATAATCTTACTGCCTCGGCAATGATCTTTGCATAATGGTATCCGCTGTTAACAGCAGCTATCAACACAGCCCTGCTTACAAAGCCGGCAATTACATAGCCAATGATGAATATCATGAGGGCAGAAAAAAATCTCGGCAGGTAGAGAAAGAATTGCGATACCAGTTTGTCTATTGTCTGTATCTGAAGTGCATTCAGTCCAATCATCAGGAATATGATAACTATGAACCAATACAGGATTTTTCCAGAGAGGTCTGATGGTTTTCCCCATATATCCCCTTTTCTTATTATTGCAGTCAGACCCGCCTTATCTGCCCATGTGTCAAAGTTTGCTGCAAGCAATGTCCTCAATAGCAGTAATTTCAATGCCCAGGCAATTATTACGCCTCCTGTGAATATAATAAACATTGCAATAAATTTCGGCACAAACACTATAAATCCTGCCCAGAAATCTTTAAGAGGGTCAAGCAATACATGAATAAAATTTTCCATATTATCACCTCCAGTTATTAATAAGATAGTCCTTTTGGTTCTCAAATTCAAGGCAAACCTTTTCTATTTCCTCTTCCACCTTATGATGCTCCATCTCCTCCACCTCCATCATAAAGGATGCAGCCCTGCCGAGATATAGAGGCACAAGGGACTTTATCAGGTGCTCAGAAGACATGAGCTTTCTGTGATAGGCTAAGGCATAATCATATACTATCCTTACCCATAATCCAACAGGAAACCTGAATTCCTTATCAGAAAGTCTTCCTATTGCCTCAACCTCTCCAAAATCCCCCTGCCCCATAATCTCTGTCCAGATGGATTTTAGATTGCCAATGCCTGTCCTGAATATATCCAGCATCCTTGCTATATTTACCTTCACAGGCTCAAGCCCGACATGGTATCTGAACCCGCAGGCTGGAACATCCCTTGAGCCTTTTATATCCTTCCATATTTGAAAATGCCTTTCTGTCAGATTAAACAGTGTAACAACAACCTGAACAAGCATCTCGCTTAAATCAGAGCCCGGGTCCTTTGGGTCATGTATCTTTGCTCCGAGGAATGTCTGGCATACCTTAAAGCCATTGGCTATTGCCTCTGTAGTCATCCAGATATCTATGCCAAAGCGCGCTACATGCGTCTCCCACACATCCTGTTTGAGATAAAAATCAGCAAGCCTCCCTGAAAAACCAAAGTCGCCTCCAATGGGCTGCCTCACCCTCTGGCCATAGAGCGCCCGCGTCATTGGATATACAATGGCATTTGTAATTGTACCGTCATACTTATGCCTGCTGTAAAGCGGGGCTACAAAATCAAAACCCCCTTTGATTATCGGTGAGAGAAGCAGTTCAATCCATTCAGGCGTTATGCTTCTTAAATCAGCATCCACAACAGCACAGGCATCAGCCTGCATCTCAACAGCAGTTTTAAATATTGTCCTGAATGCGCTCCCCTTGCCCGGTATACCGTCATAGGGCATGCTTATCCTGTGCGCAGGGTATGCAGGATATGTCAAGAACATTGCAGCATGGTCAAGGGTAGCGGTCTTTACAATCTCCTGTGTGCCGTCCTTTGAGCTGCCGTCAGAGTTGACTATAACAGCCTTTTTATCAGAAAAATATTTTGCAAGCCCTGCGTCCACTGCCCTTACCACATGGTCAATGGTCTTTGCATTATTATAGCTTGCTATGCCAACAAGTATGTCTATTTTTTCCAGTTCTGTTGTCATATTCTATAAAAAACCTTCCCTTAAAAGGTCATTTAAATTGTTATGTTTTATAAAAACCATCAAGTCTGTCCACCTTAGCTTAAAATCCTCATAATACCCCCTGTCTTTTGCCTTTTTAAATAAGGGTGTAAGATATCCATAAACCTCAACCGCATCCCTCCATCTTTTGTTTAAAATCAGACGAAGAGAAAATAATATTACAGTAATCAGTGCCTTTATTTCAATGTCCCATTTTATAAAATAACCTGGATATGGATTGAGATTTAACCATTTATAATTTGAAACCTTTTCTTTTTCATAAAGAAATCTTTCTATATCACCCTTCAATTCCTCCTTTCTATAGGAAAATGCCCTTTCCTTAGGAAGGTGTTTTATTCTAAGCATTTTATCAAATAATATATTAAAATTAGCTATCTTAGCATTTATCAGGTAGTCAATGTCCTCACCTCGTGGTATTAGTGGATCAAAGGGTATCTTTTCAAAGAGCCTTCTTGTTATTACAAGGTTACCGCCCAGCACAACAGGTGATTCAACAAATCTTCCCTCAGTGTTAATTATATCCTCCCAGAGCTCTTTGAATAACCTTGACTTGTTCCAGAAAACCTGCCACCCTTGATAAGGCAATCTCTCATAAAGTTTCTCATCAGCCGAGATATAAAACCCACCTTTTCCATCCATTATCTTATTATTTATTGGTTCAAAAAGTCCTTCAAGGGCAATGTCAAGAAAATTGGTATCCTCTACTACTTCATCATTATCAATGAAGACTACAACATCCGCATTAAGGGCCTGTGAAATTATTAGACCACTATTTCGGATGTTGGAAAACCCGCACAGGGCAAGCCTTTTAATGAGATAAATATCATAAAACCCCTTTTTTGTAATTCCCTCTTTCATGATGTTGAAGTTATGGTCAGTAAGAACAAACCTTTTAAATGGGAAAGGATTTGCAGATAGCGCCTTCATCAAGGCCGAGTGGTATTCCGCACACCTTCCCTCTTTCATCCCTTTTCCTTCAATACAAAAAGGAAGCGCAACTGTTACATCAAAGTCCTTCTGGCTCTTAAGGCTTGCCATCGCTCTTTCAAGCATCTTGAATCCATCACTCTCAATGCAATCCTTAGGATTATCTGCTTTTATATAACTCGGAATAACAATGACAATCCTCGTCATAGAAAACTTATATACCTTTCTGAAAAATATTCTTTTTTTTCTGTAAAGGAGGAGAATTTAGAAATTTAAAATTCTGTTGTCATATCTAATTATCCTGTCAACAGAAAATTTTGACACTTA
>CAKKST010000384.1 GCA_919903585.1 Nitrospiria bacterium
CGTACAGTGAGGCCAATCTGATTTCTACTATTACTGGTTTGTTCACTATGAATTCCTGATACTGAGGGTACTGCTTCTTGTTTTGCAGGCACTGCCTTTTGTTTTGTTTTCTTTGTTGTTTTCTTAGTTTCCCCTACTTTTTTTGGTTTATGTTCAGGCAATTCAGTGTGTCCTGACAAACCTGCAAGTGCTTTAAATGTATTAGCCTGTCTCTTGCCTACTAGTAAACTTGACTGATCTGTCTGCCTAAAAAAAGTAATAAGAGAATCCATATCCAATAACCATGCGTCTTTATGCAGTGAAAAGAGTTCTGTGTAAGCTTTTTCAATAATACCAGAGAATTCTTTTTGGAATGTATTGTTGTCATGCGATGAAAAAATCTTACCGGCTTTATCGGTTTTCTTACCATCCTCATCAATAATGCCAAGAAAACGAAGAGTGTTTATGACATAACTTTCGTTCTTTTTTGCGTATCCGAGTTTTTTTAATGTATCTGCATTGACGGTCGCAGGAAAAGACTTCCTTATATGATTGATTACTTGTATGAGTGGACCATTACTTGTAACGTATGGATGTTTACCTGCCATGTTGCCCTCCTTGTTTTTTAAAACCCAGCACTCTTTTTTATACTACTGTAACAAATATGATTGAATATTAAAATGAAAAGGGTATTTTGTCAAGGTCTTCTGTGGCTTGATTGACAAAGGCAGATAAAAATAACACAAAAATTTCTTTACAATGAATTATCAAAATTGTATTATTATCCCACTTATTGATTAGACGGGGATAGATGATACCAGCAAGAGAAAGACTGATTGTTGCCCTTGATGTGGATTCAGAAAAAGAAGCGGAACGGCTTCTGGACGCATTAAAAGGGGCCATACAAATCTTTAAGATAGGCAGCCAACCCTTTACTGCCTTTGGGCCTAAGATTGTTGACCTTGTGCATAAAAAAGGCTGCAAGGTCTTTCTTGATTTAAAATATCACGATACACCTGATACAGTTGCCCGTGCTGCAAGAGAGGCGACAAGGCTCGGGGTTTTTATGTTTAATGTCCATTCGTTAGGCGGTATGGAGATGATGAAGAAATGCCTTGAGGCATCATCTGAGACAGCGGAGAAGGAAGGGTTGCAGAGGCCGAAGATACTTGCTGTAACACTCCTTACAAGCATTACACCAGAGATACTTCAGAATGAGATAGGTATTAAGGGTAAGGGTGTGGAGGATGAGGTAAGGCGTCTTGCTGCATTGGCTGCTGAGGCGCATCTTGACGGCGTTGTCTCATCGCCTCAGGAGATAAGGGTTATAAGGGAGGCCAGAGGCAAGGGGTTTCTGATTGTAACACCGGGAGTAAGACCTGCAGGGTCGCAAATGGATGACCAGAAAAGAATCTCAGCGCCAAAAGAGGCAATAAAGGCAGGCGCTGATTATATTGTTGTCGGCAGGCCGATTATAATGGCAAAGGACCCGGCAAAGGCGGCAGAGGAGATAATAAAGGAGATGGAGGGTTAACACTTGACACATGATGAGATGCTAAATATCTACAAAAAAGCAGGCGCATTATTAGAGGGGCATTTTGAGTTGAGCTCGGGCCTGCACAGTTCTGTATATTTGCAGTCCGCCCTTGTCCTCCAGCACCCTGAATATGCATCGCTGCTCTGCAGCCAGCTCGCAGAGGTCTTTAAGGACAGGAAGATAGAGGTTGTGATTGCCCCTGCATTGGGCGGCATTATTGTTGCCCATGAGGTGGCAAGGCATCTTGGTGTAAGGGCGATCTTTGCTGAAAGGGAAAAGGGGGCGCTGGCTTTAAGAAGGGGGTTCAGGATTGAAGAGGGAGAACGGGCGATTGTTGTTGAGGATGTTATAACAACAGGGGGTTCTGTTAAGGAAGCTATCGCTGTAGTTGAAAAGAATAAAGGTATGCTCGTCGGCGTTGGCTCGCTTATTGACAGAAGCGGCGGCACTGCTGAGATTGGCCATCCCTATCACTCCCTTCTTGTACTTAGTGAACCTGCCTTCAGGCCGCAGGAATGCCCCCTCTGTAAATCAGGCAAAAAGGCTGTAAAGCCAGGCAGCCGGAATCTATGAGGTAATAACTTGCCTGCAACAATTACTAAAGAACAGGGCACATTAAAAAAAGTAAAACCCGTCTTCAAGGAATTTCCAATTGGGGACCATACGCCCCTCTCTGTCTATGAAAAGGTCAAGAAGGGGAAGCACTCATTTCTTCTTGAGAGCATCAATGGCACAGAGGCCACAGCACGTTACTCATTTATCGGCACGGATCCGTTTATAATATTTAAATCCAGAGGCGAGGATATTGAGCTTACATACGAGGGAAAGAGGCTTATTACACGAAGGGACCCGTTAACAAAGATCAGGGAGCTGATAAATAATTTCAGGATGGAAAGGATAAATGAGCTGCCGCCATTCTTTAGCGGCGCCGTTGGATTCTTCAGCTATGACCTTGTCCATTCATTTGAAAACCTCCCTGCAAAGGCAAAAAAGGGTATGGATGTGCCTGATATCTATCTTATACTCACAGACAATGTTATTGCCTTTGACCATGTTAAGGGAACAATAGCAGTAATCATGGTTCCCGGCGCAAGGCATATCGGTTTTGGATACAATACGCTTACAGCAGGCCTTCTGCGCGACTGCAAACAGGATGCAGAAAAGAGGGTTGAGGAGATTATAGGGTTGATAAACAGCCCGCCTGTTGCTGAAAAATCCACTGTTGCGAAAAAAAGGAAAAAGATAACCCCTGCATCAAACATGACAAAGGAAGAATATATGTCAATGGTGAAAAGGTGCAAGGAATACATTGCTGCAGGCGACATATATCAGGCGAATCTCTCACAGCGGCTTACAGCAGATATCGGCGATATAAAGCCGATAGACCTGTACAGGGCATTAAGGGAGATAAATCCCTCGCCCTTCTCTGCCCTTCTTGAGTTTGGGGATATAGCGCTGGTGAGCTCATCCCCTGAGAGGCTGATTAAGTTAGACGGTGATAATGTGGAGACAAGGCCGATGGCAGGGACAAGGCCGAGGGGAAAGACAGAATTAGAAGACAGGCAGATGCACGGTGAGCTTATTGCAAATGAAAAAGAGCGGGCAGAGCACATAATGCTTATAGACCTTGAAAGAAATGACATTGGCAGGGTGTGTGAATACGGGAGCGTGCAGGTGGATGAATTCATGACCCTTGAAGACTACTCACATGTAATACATATCGTATCAAATATAAAAGGAAAGCTGAGAAAGGATATGGACTGCCTTGATTTAATCAAGGCCGTCTTTCCCGGCGGGACGATTACAGGCGTGCCAAAGATCAGGTGCATGGAGATAATAGACGAACTTGAACCTGTTGCGCGGGGGCCGTATACAGGCTCTATAGGCTATATCAGCCTTGCCGGCAATATGGATTTAAATATCATAATCAGGACATTTATAATAAAAGACGGCCGGGCGCATGTTCAGGTCGGGGCAGGGATAGTTGCAGACTCTGACCCTGAAAGGGAATACTACGAGACCCTGCACAAGGCAGAGGCGCTCTTAAAGGTATTGGAAAGGATTTAGGTGTAAAATGATACCAACAATTGAATGGAAAAACGGAATCGTCAAAATGCTTGACCAGACAAAGCTCCCCATTGAGGTTGTGTATGTGGACTGCAAGGATTATCAGACTGTTGCAAAGGGGATAAAAGAATTGTGGGTGCGCGGCGCGCCTGCAATAGGGATTGCTGCTGCCATGGGTGTTGCCCTCGGTGCGCAGAGGATAAAGGCAAAGAACTTTGATGCCTTTTATGAAGAGCTGATGCCTGTCTGCGACCACCTTGCCGCAACAAGGCCCACTGCTGTGAATCTTTTCTGGGCAATTGAGAGGATGAAGAACCTCGTTAAGAATAACAGTGAAGAAGATATTGAAATGCTCAAGAAGATGCTTATAGATGAGGCAAACAGGATTCTTGAAGAAGATATTAAAGTGAATAAGGCAATGGGCAGATACGGCGCAGAATTTATCAGGGATGGGGATACCATCCTCACGCACTGCAATGCAGGCGCCCTTGCCACTGGCGGCTATGGCACAGCGCTCGGTGTCATCCGCGCTGCATGGGAGCAGGGGAAAAGGATAAAGGTCTTTGCAGATGAGACAAGGCCTGTATTGCAGGGCGCAAGGCTCACTGCATGGGAGCTGATGCAGGACAATATCCCTGTTACATTAATCACTGATAATATGGCAGGTTTTTTTATGAAAAAGGGGGTGATAGATATGGCTATTGTCGGCACAGACAGGACTGTTGCAAATGGCGATGTGGCAAATAAAATAGGAACCTACTCTGTTGCAGTCCTTTGCAGGGAGCATAATATACCCTTCTATGTTGCAGCGCCAATATCAACGATTGATTTATCTATTCCATCAGGCGAGCTGATTCCTATTGAAGAGAGAAATCCGATGGAGGTGACGCATATATTCGGGAAGACCCGGATAGCGCCTGATAATGTGACAGTGGCAAACCCTGCCTTTGATGTTACGCCTGCAAGGTATATAACAGCGATTATCACGGAAAGGGGCGCCTTCAGGCCGAGGGATATAAGGAAGCTTGGGGAAAAGGATGTAGATTTGGAAAAGGTAAGGATAAAATAATCTTCTTTCAGGTGAAGCCGGAAGGGCTATTTGATATTGAGCCTGACATCATCATCAGGAGTTATGGTATAGTGCCTTTTAAAAATAAAGGTATAAAGGAGAGGGGAAGCACAGAGGCAATAGAGGGATGTTGCTATAGTCAGAGTGACATCAAAAGGCAAGACCAGAGCCCTTCCCCTTGCTCGCCCTCACCTGCTTGACGCAGGCAGTAATTTGGGGTATAGTCAGAAGAAAAGGATGTTGAGTAAAAATGGCTGCTCAACAGTTATTAGATAGAATTATTGTGCAGGAGGTGTATGATGCTGGCAGTTAAAGGTGTTTATAAGGATGGAAAGGTAATTATAAAAGAGGAGATAAAAACCGACAAGCCGGTTAATGTTGTAGTTACTTTTTTGGATGAGGTAAAAGCACCGGAAAAGAAAAAAGTTAATATAAATAATTTTTCGTTTAAAATAGCCGAGGAACTGCTTGAAAGCTACAAAGGGTCATTAAGCGATGCGATTATAGAAGAGCGCAGGAGCGCTGTATGAAGGCTTTTCTGGATACCTCTATGGATACTGCTGCAATCTGACATTGTCAAATTGGCTTCACATCTTTTGATGAAATATGGCGGCCGTGGGTTAAGGACACTTGACTCCCTGCAGTTAGCCGCCGCCTTGGCCTTAAAGGATGAGGAATGTGTTTTCCTTACCTCTGATAAGCTATTGCAGACCTTCTTAAGAAAAGAAAAACTTCATGTTTTATAAAGACACGGGAAATGGGACAACAGAGCCCATTTTTTGTTGACATGCCTTGTTATTGAGGGAGGCTGTGCAAGGCATGGGTATGACCCAAAAGGGATTGCGGATTATCGTGATTTGCAGGTACAGGTTATCATGGTGCGCTGGCAGAAACTGATAATCCAAAACCAGACCCTTTTCTTTTTAGCTTCTCAATTTTTTGTATCCAAATATTAGAAAACATGGTAAACTTAAAATAAATGGAAGGAGGCGCTTCATGACAAACGCAGCAATGCGAAATAATATTATAACCCAGATTGATAAACTTCCATCTGATCTACAGCTTCGCGTCCTAAATTTTGCAAA
>CAKKST010000385.1:0-5341 GCA_919903585.1 Nitrospiria bacterium
TTTTAAGAGTTTTGGAGAAGGGAAGTCAAGAAGAAAATAAAAGCCCTGTCTTGACAGTACAATGAAAAAAGAGGTATAAGTTATTTAGTTGTTAATATAATAATTGGAGGCGGACAATCATGGAAAAACCATGGGCAGCAGATACAGATGATGTTATAAGAGATTTAAATAGCAATGCCTCCATGGGGCTGGCTGAGGAGGAGGCAAGAGAGAGGCTGGCAAAATATGGGCCAAATAAACTGATTGAGGAGCGGCAGCTTACCTTCCTTGATGTGTTCTGGGAAGAGGTGAGGGAGCCGATGATTATACTCCTTTTGATTGTCGGCCTCTTTTACAGTTTATGGGGCGAGCTGCGTGATGCCGTTACCATCTTTGTGATCATAATAACCCTTGTCTTTGCAGAGGTCTTTAATGAATACAGGGCAAAGAAGTCCATCGAGATGCTCAAAAGGCTTTCCTCTCCAACAGCAGGAGTAATTCGTGATGGCAGATATCAGGAGATACTTACCACAGATATTGTGTCTGGGGATATTCTGATTATAAAAAGCGGGGAGAGAATACCTGCTGACTGCAGGATTATAGAGGCATACAGTATTGCTGCTGATGAGTCCGTATTAACAGGCGAGTCTGTTCCTGAAGAAAAGGAGGCAGCGGCAACCCTGTCGGATGATGCACCAGTTGCAGACAGAAGGAACATGCTCTTTGCAGGGACTGTGGTAACAAGGGGAAGGGGAAAGGGTATTGCAACAGCAACAGGCATGGAGACAGAATTCGGCAGGATTACAGGTCTTGTTAAAGCAGTAAAAGAGCCAAAGACACCGCTACAGCTTTCAATTAAACAGCTTTCAGGCTGGCTTGTGTATCTTGCTGTATCTATAAGTATATTGATCCCATTACTCGGTTTTATTCAGGGGCAGGATTTTAAAGAGATGGTTTTAACTGGTCTCGGCCTTGCTGGTTTTATTGACCCTCCCCGCGCTGAGGTTAAAGAGGCTGTAAGGCTGACTAAAGAGG
Organism: Nitrospiria bacterium; assembly: GCA_919903585.1. Taxonomy (GTDB): domain Bacteria; phylum Nitrospirota; class CAKKRA01; order 9FT-COMBO-42-15; family 9FT-COMBO-42-15; genus JACPZJ01. The sequence continues at coordinate 1,015 of CAKKST010000385.1, forward strand.
CAGGTGTGAAGGTTATTATGATTACAGGCGACCATGAAAATACAGCAAGGAGAATCGCTGATGATGTCGGCATTGACAGCAGTAAAGTAATTTCAGGCAAAAGGCTTGATGAGATGGGTGATGAGGAATTACGGGATGTTGTGAAGGATGCCTTTGTCTATGCGCGGATTACACCTGAACATAAGCTCCGCATTGTCAGGGCATTAAAGGAGAATGGCGAGGTTGTGGCAGTAACAGGTGATGGTATAAATGATGCACCAGCGCTAAAAGAAGCGGATATCGGCGTTGCAATGGGTAAGACAGGAACAGATGTTGCCAAGGAGACAGCAGATATGATATTGCAGGATGACAACTTTACAACCATAACAAAGGCAATAGCAGAGGGGAGGAAGCTTTACGACAATCTTAAAAAAGGTGTCCGCTACTACCTTGCCTGCAAAACCGCACTTATTGCCATCTTTACACTGCCTGTAATATTCAAGCTGCCCCTTCCCTTTGCGCCAATACAGATAATACTGTTGGAGCTTTTCATGGATATTGCTGCATCAGCGAGCTTTGTTGCAGAGCCTGCAGAAGGGGATGTTATGAGGCGGAGACCGAGGGATCCAAAGGTTAAATTTATGAACAGGGCTATGACCATGAGTATATTTACTGGCGCTGCTGGCCTCTTTTTTTCTGTTTCTGTTGCCTATCTGTATGCCTTAAAGAGTGGTGCAGGCCAGACAACTGCACAGACAATCGCCTTTGCCACATGGATGCTTACACATGTATTTTTGGCATTTAACATGCGGTCTGAAAGAGAGTCCATTTTTAAGTTGGGGCTATTTACAAATAAGGTTATGGTAATCTGGGCAGCGGCCTCAATTGCTGCACTGGTGATAGGGGTCAATCTGCCTGTTGTGCTACAGGCTCTTAAAACCACAGCCCTCTCCCCTAATGAATGGGCTATTGTTATTGTCCTTGCCATCTCTGGCGCTTTTTGGATGGAGATTAAGAAGCGAATTGTGGTAAAATAGCAATCATGAAAAAGCTGAATCTCAGATATATAAATTCCTTATCTAAAGAAGGTATAGTTACTATTGATGATATACTGAAAGATCAGAGATTATATAAGCACCTATGGATAGAGCTTATTTTTAATTCAAAATTGGTTATGGCCTTTAAACCATACATTGATAATGCTGTTGTAAAAAATACACTGGCCGATGCGCTGAGCTGGTATCTCGCATTCAGATGGCTCTTTCCTGAAAATAAGGCGCTGGAGGAGTTATATAGAAAAAATATAATAGCTCCCTATAAGATAAAAAATGATATTTACAGGCAGAACCGCAGGAGCTTTCTGAAAGGCATAGTACATGCACACTTAATATAACAAGAAAACAATGGGGTAATAAGCTATTCCCCCTCCCCTTGTAGGAGGGGGTGAGGGGGAGGGGGATAAAAGATGTCTCAACCTTTTATAAAAATGGCTAAAACTCTCAGAAAGAGACCGACAGATGCAGAGATATTATTGTGGAGATATTTGAGATCTAAACAATTGGAAGGAATGAAATTCAGAAGGCAGCAGCCAATCGGAAGATATGTTGTTGATTTTGTTTGCTTTGAAAAGAAGATAATTATTGAAGTTGATGGAGGCCAACATTCAGTAGAAACAGAAAAAGATAAAGAAAGGGATGAATGGTTTAAAAGTCAGGGCTTCAAAGTTCTCAGGTTTTGGAATAATGAAGTATTAGCCAATACACAGGGGGTTTTAGAGGTGATAAGAACTAACTGTTTAACCCACCCTCCCCTTAATCCCCTCCCATCAAGGGAGGGGAGAGTCGTTGGCATGACCCCCCTCAAGGGAGGGGATTTTATCCACTTAAAATGAGAAAGAGCGAGACCAATTGCTTGAAAGAAAACAGCTTATACAATTTCCAAAAGACACTGAAACCCTTTTCTTTGAAAAGAAGTTTCAGCATTTAATGGAATTAATTAGCTGACGAGTCCAGCGCCTCCCTTACCTTACGGGCAAGGTCTTCCTGACTGAAGGGTTTTTGCAGGAATGGATGCCGCTCCTTTGATATAAAGTCTGTGTGATGTGTGCCTGCGCTGTAGCCTGTAACAAAGAGGACTTTAAGCCCTGGCTTAATGGCGCTCATTCTGGCATAGGCCTCCTCGCCGCCGCATACAGGCATAACTATATCAAGTATCGCCAGTGAGATTTTATCGCTATTGACATTGAATGTCTGAACGGCCTCATCACCGTTTTTTGCTGTAAGTATTGTGTAGCCGAATTTTTTCAGGATAGTCTCTGCGAGCTCCCTTAGCATATCATTATCCTCAGCAAGGAGGATTGTTTCATTGCCGCCCCTGAGCTCCGCCAGTTTTGGCGTTGTAATTGCCTCTGCCTGTCCTGAAAATGCGGGGAGATATATCTTAAATGTTGTCCCATGGCCCTTCTGGCTGTAGACATTTATAAGGCCATTGTGCTGTTTGACAATGCCGTAGACCACTGCAAGGCCGAGGCCTGTCCCTTTACCGAGCTCCTTTGTTGTAAAAAAAGGCTCAAAGATACGCGCCTGCGTTTCCTCATCCATGCCGATCCCTGTATCAGTTATAGAAATCATGGTATAAAAACCGGGCCCTGCCCATGGATGGCTTATGCGGTAGGTCTCATCAAGCTGGGTGCTCATGGTCTCTATAATCAGTTGGCCTCCTTCTGGCATGGCATCCCTTGCATTCACGCAGAGATTCATAATCACCTGCCCCATCTGGCCTTTATCCGCCATAACAGGAGAAAGGTTTTTAGCGAGAGAAATCTGTAGTGCAATATCCGCCCCTAAGAGCCTCTTTAACATCTTTTCAAGATTTGTGATTACATCATTGATGCTAATAATTCTTGGGTCTATGACCTGCCGTCTGCTAAAGGCAAGGAGCTGGCCTGTAAGGTCAGCGGCAGACTGGCCTGCATTATAGATTTGCTGGAAGTGGCGGTACTGCGGGGAATTTTTATCCGCCTCTTCCATGATCAATTGTGTATAACCGAGGATCACATTCAGCATATTGTTAAAGTCATGGGCAATGCCGCTTGTAAGCGTCCCGATTGCCTCCATCTTCTGGGATAAAAAGAACTGTTTCTGGAGTTTCTCGTTTTCTACCTTTCGCTCATCTAACTTCCTTACCATGTCATTAAAACTGCTGGCAAGGCCTTCTATCTCGTCCCCTGTTTTTATATTTACTAATCTGCGGAAATCCCCATAACCAACCTCTTTGACCTCCCTTGTAAGTTCTGATATCGGCTCTATGATGTATCTCCCGAAGACCTTTGCAATAAAGAGTGTTATGCTGAGGATCAACAGGCTGAAGAATATGCTTTTTAATAAGTCATCCCTCAAAGGTCCATAAACTGCGTTGGTGGGGATGCCTACTATGGAATTCCATTTTGTCATCTTGGGGGATGTAATGGCGGTCAGCCTCTCTTCACCCATGAATTGAAGTGTAAGTATCCCGTCTTTTCTCTTAAGAATCTCCTGAAACCATGCAGCGCTGCTTATATCCTGCATGGTATACTTTTCCGGCTCTATATTGCTGGTGACAATCCTGCCCTGTTGGTCTGTTAATATTATTGCTGTATTTGGAGTAAGATTCATGGGAGTAAACATCTTGTTAACATTAAGGAGGGATAGTGATGCCCCTATTATGGCAGTCAGGTTATTAGACTGATCCAGAACAGGATAGACAAGGACAACAACAGGCTTGCCTATTATGCGGCCGATTGCGACTTCACCAATGGTATAAACCTTCTTTTCTGTCACCTCTTTAAAATAGGCACGGTCTTTTATGTTGACCATCTCTTTGTATGGCACTGCAGAGCAGCGTATCCAGCCATTGGTATCTGCTGCAAAGATATTTCCATAATATGGATACTGAGGCTTCATGCGAGAGAGGAGTTCACTGCATTTTTGCCAGTTCTTGTTTTTTATTGCTGGAAATTCTGAAAAGGTGGAAAGGTGCTGCCAGCTCTCAAAGAGCGCCTGATCAATCTCCTCAGAGACCATGTGGGATTGATGCAGGGCGGATTGTTCTAACATTAATTTGTCATGCTTTAAATCTTTAAACAGCAGGTAAAAATTTAATATAAAGATAGGGAGGATTGCGGATAGTACAAGGATTATTAACTTGGTTTTTATGCCCCACTTTGGCATGGGTATCCCTCATATTGTTGTGGTTCCCCCTGCCCCTGTTAAGAAGACAACTCTACCTCACCAAGTTACACTTATTGATAATCAGTATCTTTATTATACTATAGAAAGGGCTATTGTCAAGATATTGATAAGCATTTAAA
>CAKKST010000385.1:5441-10695 GCA_919903585.1 Nitrospiria bacterium
ATATAAATAGATATTGTCAAGGTTTTATGAAAATGGTATTATTCTATGTTATAAGGTGAAAATATGCACTTTAAAATAAGGTTTCAGCCAGAGGGCAAATCCATAGAGATTGATACAGGCACAAACTTGCTTGATGCTGCAAAGCATGCTGGTGTGCATATCAATTCACCCTGCGGCGGAGAAGGTATATGCGGCAAGTGCAGGGTTATTGTAAAGGATGGTGAATTTGAGAGCGAGAAGACAGGCCACCTGACACAGGATGAGATAGATAAGGGATACCTCCTTGCATGCAGGACAAGGATAAAAGGGGAGATGACTGTTGATGTCCCCATTGAGTCGCGGATAAGGGCAGGCCAGAAGATTGCCACAGGCGTCAGGGGCAAGGACTTTAAGGAGATTGTCAGGCACGAAGGGTTTGTTGAGCCAATCACAAAAAAGGTCTATGTTGAACTTCCTCTGCCGACCCTTGAGGACCACACAAGCGATTTTGAAAGATTAAAAAGGGAGCTTGAGAATCTTGATTATGATACAAAAGGTATTTTATGCGACCTGTCCGTTATCAAGAGACTTCCAACAGCGCTGCGAGAAGGCAACTGGAAGGCTACAGTTACTCTTTTAGAGGATGGCGAGGCAATAGAGATAGTTGATGTCCAGCCGGGTGATCTTACAAAGAAGAGATACGGCATTGCTGTTGATATCGGCACAACCTCTGTTGTTGTATATCTTGTTGACCTTGTGGATGGGAGGATTATAGATGTTGCATCAAACTATAATCCCCAGATGAAGTATGGGGATGATGTTATAACCCGTATTGTCTATGCCACAAGCAAGGATAGCGGCTTAAAGGATTTAAACAGCCTTATCATCTCCAATATTAATACACTCACTGAAGGGATTGCAAAGAAGAATAAGATAGACCTGAATCTTATAGATAATATTGTCATCGCAGGCAATACCACAATGACCCACCTATTTTACGGTGTTAATCCGCAGTATATAAGGGAGGAGCCTTATGTGCCTGCAGCTAATCATTTTCCGCTGATAAAGGCCAAAGACCTTGGTATAAAGGCGAATGAACAGGCAATAGTCTATTCACTTCCGGGCATAGCAAGTTATGTTGGCGGTGATATAACTTCCGGTGTCCTTGCCTCTGGGATGTGCAGGACAAAGGAGCTTATACTTTTTATAGATATCGGGACGAACGGCGAGGTTGTGCTCGGCAATTGCGAGTGGTTTATTACAACGGCCTGCTCTGCAGGGCCGTGTTTTGAAGGCGGCGGCGTGAAATTCGGGATGAGGGCAATGGAGGGCGCAATAGAGCAGGTAACGATAGACAGGGATACCTATGAGGCAAGCTATAAGGTAATCGGCAATGCAAAGCCCACAGGCATCTGCGGCTCGGGCATGATAGATGCCATTGCAGAGATGTATCTTTCAGCCGTGGTAGACCAGCGCGGCAAGATACAGCTTGATATAGAGACAAAGAGGGTGAGGGTTGGCGAGAACGGGCCTGAGTATGTGCTTGTGTGGAAAGATGAGGCTGGGCTTGATCAGGATATTGCCCTGACAGAGCCTGATATAGACAATATCATCCGGGCAAAGGGCGCTATATATGCTGGCCTGGCGATCTTATTAAAAGAGGTTGGGTATACATTCAATGATGTAAGCAAGATACTGATTGCAGGCGGCTTTGGGAATTATATAGATGTGGAGAGGGCAATAACCATCGGCCTGCTTCCTGACCTGCCAATTGATAAATTTAAATTCCTTGGGAATACATCTGTGATGGGCGCGTATCTTTCGCTTATTTCAGGGCATTTAAGGAGAGAGGCAGAGGGGATTGCAAAGAGGATGACATATCTTGAGCTTTCTGTATCCCGCTCATTTATGGATGAGTATGTATCTGCCCTGTTTCTGCCGCATACAAATGTGGATGCCTTTCCGAGTGTAAGGGAGATGATGGAGAAACGGCATTCTGCGAATGCCAAAGTGCAATAGAGCAAAGCTGCAAGGGGGAGCTATGCCAATAAAAGGTGTTTCCGAGAAGTATAAGAGTTTTTTCCCAAAGGACACAGTAATCTTCAGGGAGGGAGACCCCGGAGACCACATGTACATCCTGCTGTCCGGCGAGGTTAGGATTGTAAAGAGCATAAGGGGCGCAGAGGTTGTGCTCGCAATTATGGAGAAGGGAGACTTCTTTGGAGAGATGGCGCTCCTTGAAAATGTCCCGCGCTCTGCCAGCGCCATTGTTAATAAGGATGCAGAGGTAATTGTAATAGACAAGGACAATTTTCAGCCCATGTTCTCCAAGAACCCTGAGATATCCATTAAGATGCTTATTAAATTCAGCAGCAGGCTGAGGGAGACAAACAACAAGATAGATGCCCTTCTTTTGCGCGATGATGCAAGCAGGGTGGTGGATGCCCTGCTAAAGCTGTCTGATGATTATGGGGTGCTTGACCCGCACGGTGTGAGGATAAACTATCCCGTAACATACGAGCACCTTGCAGATATAACAGGACTGAAATCTGTTGAGATCAAATCTATTGTGGAGAGGCTTGTGAATGCAGGCATGATAAGCATATCCAATATGGATTTTATAATAGGGGACAGGGAGCACTTAAGGCAGTTCCATGCCTATCTGACATGGAGGCAGAGATAATACAAATCTGAAATTAAATACAAACGAAATAATTAATGTTATACACCCCTCACCCTCACCCTCTCCCGCAAGGGGAGAGGGAATCTTATTATTTCCCCTCCCTTGACGGGAGGGGATTAAGGGGAGGGTGGTTGAGATGTCAACTTATTTATTGCGTTTGTATTAGTTGACGGGGAGGAACAGACAATGGGGAGTAGCAAAAAGTTTATCGCACTGCTGCTGATTCTGGGTATTCTGAGCGGGATATCGTGCACACAGAAGAAGGAAGAGAAGAAGGCCGCTGTTCAGGAAGGCGAGCCTAAGTACGGCGGGTCATTTGTTCTGGATGTAATCTCTGACCCCAAGTCCTTTAATCCTGTTATTGCAAAGGAGACCTCAACGACAGCGGTTACAGGGTATCTCTTTGAAGGCTTAACGCAGATGAACCCCTTTACAACAGAGATAGAGCCGAATCTTGCGAAGTCATGGGAGTTCAGCAAGGACGGCAAGGTCTGGACATTTTATTTAAGGGATGATGTTAAGTGGTTTGACGGCAGGCCATTGACTGCTGATGATGTGGTCTTTACATATACTCAGCTTTATTATAATAAAAGCATACCTGCAGATGCGAGGGACATACTAACAATTGAGGGGAAGGAGATAAAGGTAGAGAGGGTTGATGACCATACGGTCAGATTTATCCTTCCAAAGCCATTTGCACCTCTTCTCTCTGCCCTTGGTTTTGATATACTTCCAAGGCATATACTTGAGCCTGTTGTAAAGGCAGGCAGGTTTAATTCCCACTGGGGTGTGAATACGCCTCTGGCGCAGATAATCGGCACAGGGCCTTTTATGCTCTCAGAATATGCGCCGAGCCAGAGGATTGTGTTAAAGAAGAATCCCAATTACTGGAAGAAGGATAAGAAGGGGAACAGCCTTCCATATCTTGATAATATCACAATGCTGATTGTCCCTGACCTGAACAGCTCCATCCTGAAATTTCAGGCAGGGGAGACGAGCATGCTAAGTATGAGGCCTGAGGATTATACTGTCTTGAAACCGCAGGAGGAGAAGGGGAATTTTACAATACTTAATGCAGGCCCGACCTTAAGCACAACCTTTCTTATTTTCAACCAGAATCCAAAGAGGATACCTTCTTATAAATGGAAGTGGTTTACAAACAAGGCCTTCAGGCAGGCCATTGCCCATGCCATTGATAAGGAGACCATAATCAATAATGTAATGTTTGGCTTTGCATCGCCGCAGGATGCTGCCATGACTGTGTCATCCCGATTCTTTCATAATCCCAATGTAAGAAAATATGAATACAGCCTTGAGAAGGCCAAGAAGATATTGTTGGAGGCTGGCTTTACATATAAAGGCGGCGCGCTCCATGACAAGGATGGCAACCCTGTGGAATTTACATTCCTGACCAATGCAGAGAACACTGTGCGGGTTAATATAGGGAATATCATAAAATCCGATTTGCAGAAGCTTGGCATGAAGATGAATTTTCAGCCGATACAGTTTAATACACTCGTAACAAAGCTTGATGCCACTTTTGACTGGGAGGCGGTGATGATAGGCCTGACAGGCGGGGTGGAGCCTCATAACGGCAAGAATGTCTGGTATTCGTCCGGCCAGCTTCACATGTGGTATCCAAAGCAGCAAAGGCCCGCAACCCCATGGGAGGCGGAGATAGACAGGCTTTTTGATGAAGGGGCAGCAGAGCTTGATAAAGAGAAGAGAAAGAAGACATACTGGATGTGGCAGGAGATAGTTGCAGAGGAGTTGCCTGTTATCTATACTGTAACACCTGTTGCCCTCCATGCTGTGAGCAATAATGTTGGAGGTATTAAAATAACCGCCCTCGCGGGTGTTATACCGTACATAGAGGAGGTCTATATAAAGTAGGTTCTACTGGGAATTGTGTGGAAATAGTCCCCAATATTGGCAAGTATAATCCCACTTTTGGTAAAGGGGAGAACCTTTTATTTCCCCCTTTGTAAAAGGGGGATCAAGGGGGATTTTAAAGATGCTTTCATTTGCAAAATCTCCCCTAACCCCTCTTTTACAAAGAGGGGGATTCACACAAAAGCCAGAAGAACTATAAAATAGATTATGATAAATTATATCCTTCGCCGTCTCTTTCACATGATCCCCATCCTTTTAGGGGTTACAATAATTTCATTTATTATAATAAAGCTTGCGCCCGGGGACTTTCTTACAATGATGTCTCTAAACCCGCAGATAGCCCCTGAGACAATAGAGCTGATGCGCAGGCAGTTCGGCCTTGACCAGCCATGGTATATTCAGTACCTGAAGTGGCTCACAGGGATACTCCGCTTTGACTTTGGATATTCCTTTACATACAGGATTCCTGTATCAACACTGATACTGGAGCGTGTTGCAAATACCCTGATCCTCGCAGCCTGCGCAGCCTTTGTCTCATGGATTGCTGCTATAGCACTTGGTGTCTACTCTGCTATCCATCAAAACAGCAGGTTTGATAAGATGATTTCATTTTTTTCATACACAACCCTGTCTGTCCCGAGCTTTTTTCTTGCCCTTCTCGGCATCTTTATTGCAGCAAAGACAGGATGGTTCCCAACA
>CAKKST010000386.1 GCA_919903585.1 Nitrospiria bacterium
TGTTGCCTCTTATGCTCTCAATGGCATTTATGCCCATTGCGCCCATGAACTCCTTAATCTCCCTTGCCCATGCCTTCAGGAGATTTGTAAGTTGTTCTGCTCCAATATCCGGATTTAATCTCTTTGCAAGATACGGGTCATTTGTTGTAATGCCCCACGGGCATTTTCCTGTATAACACTTCTGGCAAACAGTGCAGCCAACTGCAATCATTGCAGGCGTGCCAATGTATACTGCATCTGCGCCGAGCGCAATTGCCTTTATAATATCAGAGCTGTTTCTGAATCCGCCGGCAGCAATGATTGATGCCTGATTTCTTATACCCTCATCGCGGAGCCTTTGGTCAACTGCTGCCAATGCAAGCTCTATTGGTATGCCAACATTATCCCTTATCATCGTCGGAGCTGCGCCTGTTCCGCCGCGCATGCCGTCAATGGCAACAATATCAGCGCCAGCGCGTACAATGCCGCTTGCGATAGCTGCTGCATTATGAACAGCAGAAATCTTTACTGAAACAGGTTTTGTATAATCAGTTGCCTCTTTTAAGGCATAGATGAGCTGTCTCAAATCCTCAATGGAATATATATCATGGTGCGGTGCTGGCGAGAGTGCATCTGTGCCTACTGGTATCATCCTTGTTAATGACACCTCTTTGCCGACCTTCTCACCCGGCAAATGTCCGCCAATGCCCGGCTTTGCACCCTGTCCTATTTTTATTTCAATTGCAACGCCTGCATCAAGATATGCCTTGTCAACACCAAATCTTCCTGATGCAACCTGCACAATAGTATTCTTTCCGTATTTAAAGAGCGTCCTGTGCAGACCGCCCTCGCCAGTGTTGTAATATGTGCCTGATGCCTCTGCTGCCCTTGCCAATGACTCGCAGAAATTCAGATTAACAGCGCCATAGGACATTGCAGAAAAGAGTATAGGTATATCGCAGACGAGCTGAGGTGCAAGCTCTGTCTTTAAACTAATTTTTCCTGCCTTTTCTTCAAATTCAAGTGTGTCTGGTTTTCTTCCGAGGAATGTGCGGAGCTCCATTGGCTCCCTTAACGGGTCTATTGAAGGGTTTGTAACCTGACAGGCATCAAGCAGGATATGGTCCCAATAAATGGGATAATCCTTGTCGCACCCAATGCCTGTTAAAAGCCCGCCGCCTGTTGCAGCCTGCTTATAGACATTCTTTAT
>CAKKST010000387.1 GCA_919903585.1 Nitrospiria bacterium
GGTCCGGGGGTAAAGATTGATCCGATAGTTACAGCTAATATGATTGGATAGTAAAGGTCGATGGCCTGTTATTTCTTATAACAGGCAGTCCATTTTTGGTCAGAGACAATAGGCGCATAAAGCTTAATTGTCCCCACTCTCCGCTTGTAAAGATTGGGGCTGCCTATCGAGGCTGGAATGAAGGTATATTATAGCGCCTTATTTTGTGCCTGCCTTACCTTGCCATCTGGCAAGCGGGGGCAGACAAGAAGGTATATAAAAACCGCCTCTGTGCTGATCGTATTTAGGAAAGGAGGATGGTTTTGAAAAAGTCAGAAAAGGCAGAGATTATTGCAGATTTCCACGACAGGTTTGCAAAGGCTAAGATAGCAGTCTTAACAGAGTATCGCGGCCTTGGTGTGGAAAAGATGACAGATCTCAGGGTAAAACTGCGTGGTGTAAAGGCAGAGTATAAGGTTGTGAAGAATACACTCGCTGGCAAGGCTGCTGAGGGCACTACAGTTGAAAAGTTAAAGGACCATCTAAACGGCCCTGTGGGGATTGCCCTGAGTTATGATGATTCCTTTGGGGTATTAAAGGTCCTTACTGAATTTGTAAAAAAAGAAGCGCAGTTCAAGATCAAGGCCGGCGTGGTAGAGGAAAGGGTTACTAATCCGAATGAGATTAATGCCCTTGCAGGCTTGCCGCCGAGGGATGTGCTTCTTTCAAAGTTCCTTGCAGGGATAAAGTTCCCTGTCTATGGACTGGCGGGTTCTTTAAGCGGTATTGTGCGGAAGCTAATTTATGCCCTGAATTCAGTTAAGGAATTAAAGGCAAAGGCAGGCTAAACAAAAATTGAAAATTGACAACGGAGTTTGTCATTACTAAAATGAATAACTTAATTTTAAGAAGGAGATAGCGAAATGGCAAATATAACAATGGATGATGTTTTAAACTATATTGACAATATGAAGGTTATTGAATTAGCTGATCTGGTAAAGAAGATAGAGGAGAAGTACGGCGTAACAGCCGCTGCACCGGTTGCTGCTGCTGCACCGGGCGCCGCAGCCCCTGCTGCCGCAGAGGAGAAGACATCATTTGATGTAATCCTTGCAAGTTCAGGCGATAAGAAGATTCAGGTCATCAAGGTTGTCAGGGAGCTTACAAGTCTCGGCCTGAAAGAGGCAAAGGATCTTGTTGATGGCGCCCCGAAACCTCTAAAGTCAGGCGTCTCTAAAGAAGAGGCCGACAAGATGAAGGCAAAACTTGAAGAGGCTGGTGGAAAGGTAGAGATAAAGTAATAGCTTATTTGCAGAAACAGATGTTGTAGTTGCATTGCGAGCTATAGCGAGGCAATCTAATACTCGTTATGAGTGATGCGTGATGGGTAATGAGTTAAAAAACTTATCACGCATTACAGGTTACGCATTACGAATTTGAGATTGCTTGGCACCCTTCGGGTGCTCGCAATGACGCATAAGGTAAGTAATTTATTTGATTCGGTATAATAAATTTTTTTATACCAGGAGGTAAAATGAATCAGGCCCAGAGTGTCCAGAAAAGGGTAAGAAAGGATTTCTCAAAGGTACCAGCAAAACTGGAGATACCTAATCTAATAGAGATCCAAAAGATGTCATACGAGCGTTTTTTGCAGAAGGATATATCGCATGCAAAGAGGGATGACACAGGGCTTCAGGGCGCCTTTCTGAGCATATTCCCGATAGTAGATTTTAATGATACTGCAACAATAGAATTTATAGAATATTCTATTGGCGATCCAAAGTATGATGTCCGGGAATGCCTTGAAAGGGGAATGACCTATGGAGCCCCGATGAAGATCAAGGTCAGGCTTATATTAAGCGAGAAGGATAAGGACAGCGGCGCAAAGAGGATCAAGGATATAAAGGAGCAGGAGGTCTATCTTGGTGAACTGCCGCTTATGACTGAGACCGGCACCTTTATCATCAATGGCACAGAAAGGGTAGTCGTAAGCCAGCTCCACAGGTCCCCGGGCGCATTCTTCTCCCATGATAAGGGCAAGACCCATGCAAGCGGGAAGATACTATATTCTGCAAGAATAATCCCATATCGCGGTTCATGGCTTGATTTTGAGTTTGATATAAAGGATATCCTTTATGTGCGTATTGACAGAAGGCGGAAGATGCCTGTGACCATACTCGTAAAGGCAATGGGCTATACCTCCGAACAGCTCCTAAAGCTTTTTTATCTCATAGAAGAGATAGAGTATATCAAGGGTAAGTTTCGCAGAAAGCTGAATCCTGATACACTCATTGGCAATAAGGCATTAATGGACATAGCAGACCCCAAGACAGGTGAGGTGATAGCAAAAGAGGGTATAAAGATAAACAGGGCTATGATAAAGAAGATGGAGGCTGCGGGCATTACAGAGATGTCCCTTACAAAGGAAGATCTAATTGGCAGGGTGAGCCTTCACGATATTGTAGACCCAGAGACAGGCGAGGTTATAGCAGGAGCAAATGAAAAGATTACAGAGGAGCAGATTAATAAGATAATCAAGTCAAAGATTGAGAGGTTTAATGTCCTGTATATTGACGGGATACAGGTTCTTCCAACCATCCGGGATACCATGCTGATGGACAAGATAAATACCAAGGAAGAGGGAATGGTAGAGATTTATAAAAGGCTAAGACCCGGCGAGACACCCACCATTGAGGCGGCAAGAACACTCTTTGAGGGACTATTTTTTGACTCAAAGAGATACGACCTTTCCCCTGTAGGCAGGATGAAGCTGAACAAAAAACTAAAGCTGGAAATCCCCATTGAGAAGAGGACATTAACGGCTGATGATATTAATGAGGTTGTTAGATACCTGCTGAATCTCAGGGTAGGCAAAGGCGAGATTGATGATATTGACCATCTCGGAAACAGGAGGGTAAGGTCTGTCGGCGAACTCCTTGAGAATCAATTCAGGGTCGGTCTTGTCCGGATGGAGCGCACAATAAAGGAGCGGATGAATATCCTTGATATGGATGCCATACTGCCCCATGATCTGATTAATGCAAAGCCTGTGATTGCAGCAGTAAAGGAATTCTTTGGAAGCAGCCAACTCTCGCAATTTATGGATCAGACAAATCCGCTTGCCGAGATTACACATAAGAGGAGGCTGAGCGCACTTGGTCCGGGCGGCCTGACAAGGGAGAGGGCAGGTTTTGAGGTCAGGGATGTCCACCCAAGCCACTATGGCAGGATATGCCCGATTGAGACACCTGAGGGACCGAATATCGGTCTGATAACATCACTTTCAACCTATGCGAGGGTGAATGAATTCGGTTTTATTGAGGCCCCTTACAGAAAGGTTGTAAAGGGTAAGGTGACAGATGAAATAGTGCATCTCTCTGCAATAGAGGGTGAGGATTTTACTATTGCACAGGCAAATTCACCTGTGGATGATAAGGGTCATCTTATAGGGGAAAGCATATCAGCAAGGTATAAAGGGGAGTTTGTCCTCGTTTCACCTGACAGGGTTGGATGTATGGATGTCTCTCCAAAGCAGCTTGTCAGCGTTGCCACAGCCCTTGTCCCATTTCTGGAAAATGATGATGCCAACCGCGCCTTAATGGGTTCAAACATGCAGAGGCAGGCTGTTCCACTCCTGACTTCTGAGGCGCCCTTTGTTGGCACAGGTATGGAAGAGGTAGTGGGCCGAGACTCGGGGATCTCAGTACTAGCAAAGAGGAGCGGGGTTGTGGAGAGCGTTGATGCCGCAAGGATCGTAGTAAAATCAGAGAGCGCAGCAAAAAAAGGACGCACCAAAGAGGAGGGATTGCCTGAAAGCGATCTTGATGCCTATACCCTCACTAAATTCCAACGTTCAAATCAGAACACCTGTGTAAATCAAAAGCCTATCGTTAATATTGGCGAAAGGGTTACAAAAGGGCAGGTTATTGCTGACGGGCCTTCAATGGACAGGGGGGAGCTGGCTCTTGGAAGAAATATTCTTGTAGCATTTATGCCTTGGGAGGGCTACAACTTTGAAGACGCAATCCTCGTGAGCGAACGGCTTGTGAAAGAGGACAGGTTCACTTCTTTACATATAGAGGAATTTGAGATTGAGTCAAGGGATACGAAGCTCGGCAAGGAGGAGATCACAAGAGATATACCAAATGTCAGTGAGGAGGCATTAAGGAATCTTGACGAGAGCGGCATAATCCGCATAGGCGCAGAGGTAATGCCCGGTGATATCCTTGTCGGGAAGGTTACACCAAAGGGAGAGACCCAGCTTACCCCTGAAGAGAAACTGCTCCGTGCAATCTTCGGGGAAAAGGCCGGGGATGTGAAGGATGCCTCATTGATTGTGCCGCCCGGCATAGAGGGAACAATTGTTGATGTAAAGATATTCTCAAGAAGGGGTGTTGAAAAGGATGAGAGGTCAAAGCTTATTGAGAGCGAAGACCTGCAGAGGCTGCAGAGGGATTATCAGGATGAGCTGAGGATTATTGAGGAGGAGAAGTACAGGAAGCTAAGGGAGATATTAGTGGACCAGACAACAGTTGATGACCTGATTGATTCTGAGACTAACAAGGTTGTCTTACAGAAAAAAAAGAAGATTACACAGGCAGCCCTTGAACGGATATCTGACAAGGATCTTGAGAATGTACAGATTGCTGATGTTGAATATCAGGAGAAGCTGGAGGAGATAGAGAGGGCGACAAATGACCAGATTGACATCCTTCAGACGATCTTTGATGAAAAGATGGACCGCCTTAAGAAGGGTGATGAACTTCCACCGGGGGTCATCAAACTCGTGAAGGTCTATATTGCAATGAAGAGAAAGCTTTCTGTTGGCGACAAGATGGCAGGAAGGCACGGGAACAAGGGTGTTGTCTCCAGAATAATACCTGAAGAGGATTTGCCCTATCTTCCGGATGGGACGCCTGTTGAGATTGTCTTAAATCCCCTCGGCGTGCCGTCAAGGATGAATGTCGGCCAGATACTTGAGGCGCATCTCGGATGGGCAGCACATGCCCTCGGCCTCAATGTGGCCTCGCCTGTCTTTGAGGGTGCAACAGAATTAGAGATAAAGGATATGCTTAGAAAGGCAAAGCTCCCTGTAAACGGGCAGATAACCCTGCATGATGGAAGAACAGGCAAGCCCTTTGACAGGGAGGTTACCGTAGGATATATGTATATTCTGAAACTCCATCACCTTGTTGATGATAAGATACATGCAAGGTCAATAGGGCCGTATTCCCTTGTCACCCAGCAGCCGCTCGGCGGCAAGGCACAGTTTGGAGGCCAGAGGCTTGGAGAGATGGAGGTATGGGCATTACAGGCATACGGAGCTACATATACGCTTCAGGAATTCCTCACTGTAAAATCCGATGATGTGTCAGGACGTTCCAAGATTTATGAGGCAATTGTTAAAGGCAAGAATTATTTAGAGTCAGGCCTGCCTGAATCCTTTAATGTATTACTAAAGGAGCTTCAGAGCCTTGGTCTTGATGTAGAGTTAATTAAACAGAGCAAGGACTAAATTAGGAGGGTCTACTTTGCAAGACATACATACCCTTTTTGAGAAGGCAAAAGAACCGGTTAGCTTTGATGCCATCAGGATAAGGCTGGCATCCCCTGAAAAGATACGCTCATGGTCTTATGGAGAGGTCAGGAAACCCGAGACCATTAATTACCGATCCTTTAAGCCCGAGCGGGACGGCCTGTTCTGTGCAAAGATATTCGGGCCTACAAAGGACTGGGAGTGCAACTGCGGCAAGTATAAGAGGATGAAGCACCGAGGTATTGTCTGCGATAAATGCGGTGTTGAGGTGATTCAGTCCAAGGTGCGCAGGGAGAGGATGGGGCATATTGAGCTTGCAAGCCCTGTAGCCCATATCTGGTTCTTAAAGGGGCTGCCGAGCAGGATAGGCAATCTCCTTGACATGACCCTTAAGCAACTTGAAAAGGTATTATACTTTGAGGGATATGTTGTAATTGATCCGGGCAATGCGCCTGTGAGGGAAAAAGAGATAATCACTGAGGAGAAATACCGCTCCCTTGTTGCTGAGTTTGGAAGCGGCTTCCGTGCCGATATGGGGGCAGAGGCTATTAAGGAACTTTTAAAGAGGGTTGATATTAACGGCCTCTGGCAGGAACTCCGCGATAAGATAAGGGCTGCAACATCTGTTGCTGTAAAAAAGAAGCTTACTAAAAGACTTAAGGTTGTAGAGTCATTCAAGAAATCAGGCAACAAGCCTGAGTGGATGATTATGGATGTGATACCTGTTATTCCGCCTGAGTTAAGGCCCCTTGTGCCCCTTGATGGAGGCAGGTTTGCAACCTCTGATCTGAATGACCTTTACAGGCGTGTTATAAACAGGAATAACAGATTAAAGAGGCTTTATGAGTTAAATGCCCCTTCTGTAATTATAAGGAATGAGAAGAGGATGCTGCAAGAGGCAGTTGATGCCCTCTTTGATAATGGCAGGCGAGGAAGGGTGATAAGGGGGCCGAACAAACGGCCATTAAAATCACTCAGCGATATGTTAAAGGGAAAACAGGGCAGATTCAGGCAGAATCTCCTCGGAAAGAGGGTTGATTACTCAGGCCGTTCTGTTATTGTTGTTGGGCCTGAATTAAAGCTCCATCAATGTGGTCTGCCAAAGAAGATGGCCCTTGAACTGTTTAAACCCTTTATATTCCACAGGCTGGAGGAGAGGGGTTCAGCGACCACCATAAAGAGCGCCAAGAAATTAGTAGATCATGAGAAAAGAGAGGTATGGGATGTGCTTGAAGATGTTATCAGGGAGCATCCTGTCATGCTGAACAGGGCGCCGACCCTTCACAGGCTCGGCATACAGGCATTTGACCCTGTGCTGGTTGAAGGTAAGGCAATAAGGCTTCACCCGCTTGTATGCGCCGCCTTTAATGCTGATTTTGACGGCGACCAGATGGCTGTCCATGTGCCGCTTTCTATTGAGGCGCAGATTGAGGTAAGGGTATTGATGATGTCAATCAATAGTGTCCTTTCCCCTGCCAATGGGAAGCCTGTCATGGTTCCTTCACAGGATATGGTATTGGGCTGCTATTATCTTACCAAAGAGAAGAACGGTGTAAAAGGTGAAGGAAAGGTCTTTTATGATCCGATAGAGGTGAGGATTGCCTATGATGCTGATGCGGTTGATATCCATGCGAGGGTAAAGGTAAGGATTGACGGCAAACTGGTTGAGACAACTGTCGGAAGGATCCTTTTTGGCGAGATACTGCCGAAGGGTCTGCCCTTCTCCATGGTAAACAGGGAGATGGTCAAGAAGGAGCTGGCAAAGATAATTGATTACAGCTATCGCGAGGCAGGCCAGAGGGAGACCATTGTATTCCTTGACAAGCTAAAGGAATTGGGTTTCAGATATGCCACAAAGTCGGGCATATCTATCTGCATAGATGACATGCATATTCCGAATAAGAAGGCTGAGCTGATCAGGGCTGCTGAAAAAGAGGTTATGGAGATTGAAAAGCAGTATGCCGATGGTCTGATAACAAAGGGTGAAAGATACAACAAGGTAATTGACATCTGGGCTCATGTGACCGAGGTGGTTGCTAATGAGATGATGAAGGAACTCGGCTCTGAAAAGGGCAGCGGTGAAAAAGGTGATATTGCTGCAAAGGAGAGAAGGGAGTTCAACTCTATCTTTATGATGGCTGATTCGGGTGCAAGGGGAAGCACACAGCAGATCAGGCAGCTTGGCGGTATGAGGGGCCTGATGGCAAAGCCCTCTGGCGAGATTATAGAGACGCCGATTACTGCAAACTTTAGAGAGGGGCTTACAGTTCTCCAGTACTTTATCTCCACCCATGGCGCGCGTAAGGGCCTTGCAGATACAGCGCTGAAGACCGCAAACTCAGGGTATCTTACAAGGAGGCTTGTAGATATTGCACAGAATGTTATTGTTGCAGATAATGACTGCATGTCGATGGACGGTATTTATGTGACATCGCTGGTAGAGGGCGGTGAGATTATTGAGCCCTTTGAAGAGAGAATACTGGGCAGGGTGGTAGCAGAGGATGTGAAGGATCCATTGACAGGCGAGGTAATATTAAAGGCTTCGGAGGAGATAAATGAGGCCGTTGTTAAGAAGATAATTGATGCTGGAATTGACAGGGTGAAGATAAGGTCTGTTCTTACCTGCCAGTCAAGGCAGGGGATTTGCATTAAGTGCTATGGGAGGGACCTTGCGAGGGGCAGGCTTGTAGAAAAGGGTGAGGCAGTCGGGATTATTGCAGCACAGTCAATCGGCGAGCCGGGCACCCAGCTTACCATGAGGACATTCCATATCGGCGGTACTGCAAGCAAGATTGTTGAGCAGACAGTTCTTGAGGCAAAGAATTCCGGCACCCTGAAGTATGTTAATTTAAATACCGTGAAGAATAAAGATGGTGATATGGTTGCAATGAACCGTAATGGCAGAATAGCAATCTACGATGAGACAGGCAGGGAGAAGGAGAGATACTCTGTTGTTTATGGTGCAAAGATAAAGGCAGAGGATGGCGGTGGTGTCGCAGCCGGCCAGAAGCTTGTTGAGTGGGATCCATACTCAATGCCGATGATGACTGAGGCCGGAGGCAGGATTGCCTTTGGTGATATCGCTGACGGCGAGACAATAAAAGAAGAGGTGGATGAGGTAACAGGACTTTCAAGAAGGGTGGTCATTGATTATCAGGGCACAACATTAAGGCCCCGTATATCAATAAAGGACGAGCACAACAAGACAGTTGCAAGATACCTCCTGCCTATCGGTTCGCATATATTAATTGAGAAGGGCGACTATGTATATCCGGGCGATGTGCTTGTAAAGATACCGAGGGAGACTACAAAGACAAAGGATATTACAGGAGGCCTTCCGAGGGTTGCAGAGCTCTTTGAGGCAAGAAAGCCAAAGGAGCAGGCAGTGATAAGCGAGATTGACGGTACAGTGGAATACGGCGGATTTGTTAAGGGGATGAGGAGGATTCTGGTGAAAAACGAGATGGGTGATGAAAAGGAATACCTTATCCCAAAAGGAAAGCATGTTAATGTGCATGAGGGCGACTGGGTGATGGCAGGCGAGCCGCTTATGGACGGCTCTGCAAATCCGCATGATATCCTTGATATCCTCGGGCCAAAGGAACTGCAAAAATATCTCGTTGACGAGGTGCAGCAGGTTTACAGGCTGCAGGGTGTTGCCATAAATGACAAGCATATTGAGGTAATAGTGAGGCAGATGCTGAAAAAGGTCATGATAGAAGAGCCCGGCGACACTGACTTCCTGATCGGCAGTCAGGTAGATAAGTTTGTCTTTGCAGATGAAAATGAGAGGGTTGTTGCAAATGGCGGCAAGCCTGCTATTGGAAAGCCGATCCTTCTTGGTATAACAAAGGGAGCCCTTACAACTGACAGCTTTATATCCGCTGCATCATTCCAGGAGACTACAAGGGTCTTAACAGAGGCGGCTATCAGCGGTAAGATAGATTATCTTGTCGGTTTAAAGGAGAATGTGATTATTGGAAGGCCTATACCTGCCGGGACAGGCTTTGTAGAATATAAGAATAGCTATGTAAAGTTGAAGAGGGAGGAAAAGATACAGGAAGAGGCAGAGGCAGAGGAAGGACACGAGGTCTTGTTAAATAAGGTAGGAGAGAAGGTTAGTTAATCCTGCAGAAAATAATCCTGTGGCGCCCCGCGTTTCCGGCGGGGCGCTCCAAATAAGGTTGAGGGGATACTCCCTTACAAGCCGGTCAGACTACCTTTAAAAGATTTCTTTGATTCTAAGAGAAAATTCTTGACAAGTTACTGATTTTTTAATATAATGCACAGGTTTTGTTCAGTAAATGTAATAGATTGCGGTTTTTGCCAAAATCTGCGATATTTTTATAAGGAGTAGATAGTG
The DNA here is from genome assembly GCA_919903585.1 of Nitrospiria bacterium. Classification (GTDB taxonomy): domain Bacteria; phylum Nitrospirota; class CAKKRA01; order 9FT-COMBO-42-15; family 9FT-COMBO-42-15; genus JACPZJ01. The sequence continues at coordinate 9,879 of CAKKST010000387.1, forward strand.
CCGACAATAAGCCAACTGATTAAAAAAGGCAGAAAAAAGATTGAGAACAAGACAAAGAGCCCTGCATTGATGAACTGTCCCCAGAGGCGCGGTGTATGCGTAAGGGTATATACAACCACGCCAAAGAAGCCTAACTCTGCCCTGAGAAAGGTTGCGAGGGTCAGGCTTACAAACGGTATAGAGGTTACCTCTTATATACCCGGTGTCGGCCATAATCTGCAGGAGCATTCAATAGTCGTTGTTAGGGGCGGCAAGGTCAAGGATCTGCCGGGTGTGAGATATCACATAGTAAGGGGTGTGCTTGATACCCTTGGCGTGGCTGATAGAAAACAGGGGAGATCTAAATACGGGGCAAAGAGGCCAAAATAAGGATTGAGATATGTCAAGAAAAAAAGTTGCTGTAAAAAGAGAGATACTGCCTGATCCAAAATTTAATAACAGGCTCGTTGCCAAGTTTGTCAATGCTATTATGAAAAAGGGTAAGAAGAGCCTCGCAGAGTCTGTATGCTACAAGGCATTTGATTTTATAAAGGAAAAGACAGGAAATGACCCCCTGAAGGTTTTTAAGGCTGCTGTTGAAAACGCCAAGCCTGTTGTTGAGGTCAAGTCAAGGAGGGTTGGCGGCGCATCTTATCAGGTGCCTGTGGATATAAGACCGGCAAGGAGGACTGCGCTTGCATTAAGATGGATCACCAATTATGCGCGTGAGAGGGAAGGTAAGACAATGTGGGAGAGGGTTGCGGCAGAACTGATGGATGCTGCAAATAATACAGGCGGTTCAGTAAAGAAGAAAGAGGATATACACAGGATGGCAGAGGCAAATAAGGCCTTTGCGCATTTCAGGTGGTAAAAAGTAATTTCAATTATTTAATTGTGGATGGTTTTTTAGATTATGCCGAGACAGATACCATTAGATAAGACAAGAAATATAGGTATAATGGCGCATATAGATGCCGGCAAGACAACTACAACAGAGAGGATCCTCTATTATACCGGTGTTTCATATAAGATGGGCGAGGTCCATGAAGGCACTGCTGTAATGGACTGGATGCCGCAGGAGCAGGAGAGGGGCATTACAATCACTGCTGCTGCAACAACATGTTTCTGGAAGAATCACAGGGTTAATATTATAGATACACCCGGCCATGTGGACTTTACTATTGAGGTGGAGCGTTCTTTGAGGGTTTTGGATGGCGCTGTTGCTGTCTTTGATTCTGTAAATGGCGTGGAGCCTCAGTCCGAGACTGTCTGGAGGCAGGCAGACAAATACAATGTCCCGAGAATCGCCTTTATGAATAAGATGGACAGGATCGGCGCAGACTTCTTCATTAGTGTAAAGTCAATGGTGGATCGGCTCGGCGCAAGGCCTGTGCCAATCCAGCTTCCAATAGGAAAGGAAAGCGGCTTCAGGGGGAGTATAGATCTGGTGAGGATGAAGGCAATCCTTTTTGATGACGAAACGCTCGGCGCAAAATATGCTGAAGAAGATATCCCTGCTGATCTCCTTCCGCAGGCAAAGGAATACCGCGAGAAGATGATAGAGGCCATTGCAGACTTTGATGAGGGTGTAATGGAAAAATATTTGGGTGGCAAGGAGATAAAGGAAGATGAGATAATGGCTGCCATAAGAAAGGCAACCATACAGATGGGGATAACGCCTGTAATCTGCGGCTCTTCCTTTAAGAACAAGGGTGTTCAGTTGCTTCTGGACGCAGTTGTTGACTATCTTCCTGCCCCAACAGATATTTTCTCTGCAAAGGGGATTGATCCTGATGACGGCAAGGAGATAGAAAGAAAACCAAATGATGATGAGCCTTTCTCTGCCCTTGCTTTTAAGATCATGTCTGATCCCTATGTCGGGCAACTCACATTTCTCAGGGTCTATTCAGGCGTATTAAATGCAGGTTCCTATGTATATAATTCAACAAAGGACACAAAGGAGCGGATTGGAAGACTACTCAAGATGCATGCAAACAAGAGGGAGGAGATAAAAGAGGTCTATTCAGGCGAGATAGCCGCAGCAGTTGGACTTAAGAGCACTACAACTGGTGATACCCTCTGTGATGAAGAGAAGCCGATACTCCTTGAGGTAATGGAATTTCCAAATCCTGTTATGTCTCTTGCAATTGAACCCAAGACAAAACAGGATCAGGAGAGGCTTGGCATTTCACTGCAAAAACTATCACAGGAGGACCCGTCATTAAGGGTCTCAACTGATGTTGAAACAGGACAGACGATCCTCTCAGGGATGGGCGAGCTTCATCTTGAGATTATTGTTGACAGATTAAGGCGTGAGTTTAAGGTTGATGCCAATGTCGGCAAGCCGCAGGTTGCTTACAGGGAGACCGTAAAGACAAAGACAACATCAGAGGGTAAATTCATACGTCAGTCAGGCGGCCGCGGCCAGTATGGTCATGTCAAGCTGGAGATGGAGCCGAATGAGACTGGCAAGGGCTTTGAATTTGTAAATAAGATTGTTGGCGGTTCTGTTCCAAAGGAATATATACCGGCAGTGGAGAAGGGCCTGAGGGAGGCAGTTGAGACCGGCGTCCTTGCAGGCTATCCTGTTGTTGATGTAAAGATTACGCTATATGATGGTTCATACCATGATGTGGATTCGTCTGAGATGGCCTTTAAGATTGCGGCATCCATGGGTTTTAAAGAGGGTATGAGGAATGCCACCCCAATTCTTCTGGAACCGATTATGTTTCTTGAGGTGATTGTGCCGGAGGAATATATGGGTGATGTTATTGGCGATATAAATTCCAGAAGGGGAAAGATTAATGATATGAAACCGAGGGGCACGGCGCAGGTAATATCTTCGCGGGTTCCTCTGTCAGAGATGTTTGGTTATGCAACAGACCTGAGATCTAAAACTCAGGGGAGAGGCATCTTTACCTTGCAGTTCTCACATTATGAAGAGATACCGAAGAATATATCAGATGAAATAGTTACAAAGGTAAAGGGCGAGGTAGCAGCGAAAAAGTGATGAGTGCAAGGAGGTATTAGAAATGTCCAAGGCCAAATTTGAGCGTACGAAGCCGCATGTTAATGTAGGCACTATAGGTCATGTTGATCACGGTAAGACGACCT